>JAQUXV010000074.1 GCA_028692205.1 Eubacteriales bacterium | reverse complement strand
TCGAGACCTGCCCGCAATACCTTGAATTTACCTGCGACGTATACAAGCGCCCCGACGGCCGCAACTTCGTCTGCTCGCCGCCCATGAAGGGCGAGGAAAGCCGCGAAGCGCTCTGGAAAGCCATCCAGACCGGCGCGATTGATACCGTCGCCACCGACCATTGCCCCTTTATGAGCTATGAGAAAGATTGGGGCAAGGACGACTTTACTAAAATCCCCAACGGCTGCGCGGGTGTGGAAAACCTGTACCCGTACATGCTTTCCGCCGCCAACGAGGGGAAGATCAGCTTCTCCCGCGCGGTGGAGCTGTGTTCCACCAACCCCGCGAAGATTTTTGGCTGCGCGGGCAAAGGCTCGCTTTCGGTCGGCAAGGACGCGGATATCGTGCTCTACGATCCGGAAAAAACCTTTACCATTTCGGTTAACAACATGCATTCCGATTACGACCACACCATTTGGGAAGGCAAGACCCTGAAAGGGTACCCAGTGCAGACCTATGTGCGCGGCAAACTGGTTTACAAGGACGGCGAGTTCGTCGGCACGCCCGGCTACGGCGAGTTTGTAAAACGCGTGCCCAACGTGAAATAACCGCGGAAGGGGGAAGAGGCAATGGAACAGTTATACGGCGCATTGACGCTTCGGGAGGAAACGGGCGGTTGCCTGCTGTGCGCAAACGCGCCCTGCACGGCAGCCTGCCCCTATGGTGTGGACGCGGCGCGCGCCCTGCGTTCCGCGCGTTTTGAAAACGAGAGCGGCGCGGCGCTTGGGTTGCCGGATCCGCTGCCTTGCCCGACCTGTGAGGAGCGCCCCTGCCTTTCCGCCTGCCTGAAGGCGCACACGGGGCGCGGCGTGGCCGTTGATACGGCGTTGAAGCATATTGCAGAAAAGAAAAAGCCGGAATCCGGCGAGGCTGATCTGTCCATTGAATTCTGCGGCGTAAAGTGCGAGAACCCGTTCTTCCTCTCCTCTTCCATCGTCGCCAACGATTACGACATGATCGCCCGAGCGTTCCGCATGGGCTGGGCGGGCGCGGCGTTCAAAACCATCGGGCTTTTTGTGCCGGAGGAGGTTTCGCCCCGGTTCGATGCTATCCGCAAGGAAGCTACGCCCTTCCTGGGTTTTAAGAACATCGAGCAGATTTCCGAGCATACGACGGATGAAAATCTGGCGTCCATCCGCAAACTGAAGGCGGAATTCCCCACAAAAGTCATCATCGCCTCGATTATGGGGCGGGATGAGGCCGAGTGGACGAAGCTGGCCGAGCTGGTGACCGAAGCGGGCGCGGACATTATCGAGTGCAATTTCTCCTGCCCGCACATGGCCGCCAACGGGCTGGGCTCGGACGTGGGGCAGACCCCTGAGCTAGTGGCGGCTTACACCCGCGCCACGCTGCGCGGCACCCATTTGCCGGTGCTGGCAAAAATGACGCCCAATCTGGGGCACATGGAGCCGCCCGCCATTGCCGCCATGGATGCGGGCGCGAGCGGCATCGCGGCTATCAACACCATTAAAAGCGTGATGAACGTGAACCTGCAAACCTTCGCTTCCGGTCCCGATGTGGAGGGCCTGAGCAGTGTGGGCGGGTACTCCGGCAAGGCCGTCAAACCCATTGCTCTGCGCTTTATCCAGACGATGAAGCAGCACCCGCAGTTGGCCGATGCGCCGATCAGCGGCATGGGCGGCATTGAAACATGGCGGGACGCCGCGGAGTTTATCGCCATGGGGTGCGGCACCGTGCAGGTAACCACCGCCGTGATGCAGTACGGCTACCGCATTATTGAGGACATGATCGATGGCATGCGCCTGTATTTGGCTTCGGCGGGCATGACAAGCGTTACCGAACTGGTCGGCAAAGCGCTTGCAAACGTCGTGTCGGCGGAGGAACTGGACCGGGCCAGCATCTGCTACCCGAAATTCAACCGCGCTATGTGCGTGGGCTGTGGGCGCTGCGCCGTCTCCTGCGACGATGCGGGGCATCAGGCGCTGACGCTGGATGATCTTCGCCGCCCTGTGCTGGCTCCCGCCAAATGCGTAGGCTGCCACCTGTGCCTGACCGTGTGCCCCACCGAGGCAATCTCGCCCGGGAAGCGCGTGCCCAAACGGCCTATGGAGCAGGAAGCGGCAGGCTGAACGGTTTTGCCTAAACAACCATGCAAATGACCGATCCCGCGCCCGCGTGGCGCATTCCGCCCCACAGGCATGGGACCGGCAAAAAACCAAGGAGGTAAGGAATATGGTATCTTGCAGTCTGGACAGAATGAAAGACAAGATTAAAACCTTCAGCGCCTTTGGCGACACCGGCAAAGGCGGTATCACCCGCTTTTCCCTTTCGACTGAAGCGCTCGCGGCGCGCGCCGAGTTCAAAAAGCGCATGGAGGCCATCGGCGCGACGGTGGTTACCGACGATATGGCCAACATGTATGCGACCCTCCCCGGCACCGAACCGCTGAAGGCCATTGTGTCCGGCTCTCATCTGGATTCCGTGCGGCAAGGTGGCAACTACGACGGCGTGCTGGGTGTGATGACCGCCATGGAAGCGCTGGAAACCATCGTGGCCGAGAAAATTCCGCACCGCCACCCACTGACCGCTATTGTGTGGACCAACGAGGAAGGCGCGCGCTTTGAGCCTGCGATGATGTCCTCCGGCGTGGTGTGCGGAAAATTTGAGAAAGCGAAAATGCTCGCTTCCGAAGCCAAGGACCAGCCTGGCTACACCTTCGGCGAAGCACTGGAAGCCAGCGGGTTCATCGGCGACGAGGCAAACCGTCTATCGCCGGACAAACAATGCGCGCTGATTGAGCTGCACATTGAGCAGGGCCCCGTGCTGGAGGCCGAACATTACGACATTGGCGTGGTGGACGGCGTTTGCGGCATGATCAACTACGAATTCACCTTTATCGGGCAGGCCGACCACGCGGGCACCACCCCCATGAAATACCGCCACGACGCGCTGTACGCTGCGGTGAAAGCCATCCAGTACCTGCACGACGAGTTGGACAAGCTGGACCCTGCGCTGGTGTACACCACCGGCAAGATTTCCGCGCACCCCAACATCCACACCATCATCCCCGACGAGGTGAAGTTCACCATCGACGCCCGCCATTATGATCCGGCGGTCATACAGCAAGTGTTGTCCATTATCAAAAAAATCCCCGACGAGATTGTCGGCTGCAAAGTGAGCTATGAGGAAGCGTGGGCGCGCAAATCCGTCGCCTTCGACGCCCTGCTGGTGGATACCGTGGAGCAGGCCGCCAAAGACTGCGGCTACCCCTACCTGAAAATGCACTCCGGCCCGGGCCACGATGCCCAGTATGTGGCGGACATCATCCCCACGGCGATGATCTTCGTTCCCAGCGAGGATGGTCACAGCCACTGCGAGCTGGAATACACCTCGCCCGAGGATTGCACCAAGGGCGCCAACGTGCTGCTGCAAACGCTGATTGCGTTGGACAAAAAGCTGTAAGAAACGAAGCGCAGGGGTTTCACCCCTGCACCCGGACAAGAGCTTCGCTCTTGACTCAACATTGACCGCGCGTACGCGCGGTCAAAAGAGGGATTGTTAAGGGCATCGCCCTTAACCGGGGGTGTGGGGGCGGAGCCCCTGCGCTTCGTCACTCGTCCAAACCCGTGTACTCCGGCACACTGTTGGACGTGCCCAGCGCGATCAGCCCGGACACGCTGCGGCCGCTGAGCACGAGGCCTTCGGGGTTGGTAATCTCCAACCGCTTGCCCATGAAAATGAGGCAGGCGGTTTTTCCACCGTCCAAGTTGAGCGCTTCGGTTGCGCCCAGCGACTGCATTTTATCGGCCAGCCAAGTCATGCCTACGCCGCGGCTGTACTTGTTGCGACCCTCTACCGAGAGGACGATGAAATGGTATGGCGAAATCATCCCGATGGCGGTGCGCGGTTCCCGGGTAACGAAATGGTTGGAGAGCAGGGGGTTGATTTCACCGTCCCGCACCAGCCAAGGCCCGAAGCTCAATACTGTGCTCGCTCCCTGACCCAGATATTCCTGCGCGGTGAGTTCCCTGCTTTGGAAAACGCGCATGGTGCCGTCGGTAAAGAATGCGGCTGTATCCAGCGTAGGCCAGGACAGGCTGCCGCTCTTGTGGGTTTTATCAGAGAGAATCTCTCCGTTGCGGATGATGATGCCGACGGTTTTCCGGTTATATTCGCGGTAGCCGAACTGATCGTCGTTGATGGCGAAGACGGCCTGATCCTCTCGCGCGAGCCGTTCGGGATACAAAAACCCCTTACCGGGGTTGTCCGCGTTGGCGGTCAAAAACCGCAGCGGGGAATCCGCCGAAAACTGCAGGTCGGCCTCGTACCAGAGGATGCTGTCGTCGGTATCCTCGTAGCGCCGTATTTCGATGCGCAGGCCTTGCGAGACGCTCTCGTAAAACCAGTAACCGCTGTCGAAATCCTCCGTGATGGTTTCGTCGCCTGCGGGCGCGGCGGTGGCGGCAGATGTTTCAGTCGGCGCGACGGTAGTGGAAGAATCGGTTGCAGACGATAAAACGGCTGCTTCGCCGGATGCGTGGCTTGATTCTCCGCATGCGGGAATGGCGAACGCGAAAACAAGAAGGCAGACCAGCGTACGGGCGGCGAACCGAATTGAAAAACGGTGCATGGGCAAATCCCTCCCGCAATGGTATACACAGGCAGTGGCGCAAATGTCAAGGGAGGGAGGCGTTGCGAATTGTAAATAGTTATTAAGAAGAGACATTTGCAGAAAACGGCGGTTTCATTTTCGCTTTTTTCGAAATTTCCTCTTGACAGGACTGCTGATTTCCCATATCATATGTAGTTGAATATGCGTAACCCGCATAATGAGGCGGAAGGGGAGCATCGTATTGAACGGCTTGCTCAAAGGTGCGACAGTCTACCGGCAGGGTCGGCTTTGTAAACAAGATATCGCGTTTTGCGAAGGCAAAATCGTTGATCAATCGTCGTTCATTCCTTTGGAAGGGTTTCCAGTTATCCCCATTGATTCCGTTGAGAATTGCATCGTGTTTCCCGGTTTCGTAGATGTTCACATTCATCTGCGGGAACCGGGTTTTTCATATAAAGAGACGATCGCTTCCGGTACGCGCGCGGCGGCGCACGGCGGCTATACTACGGTGTGCGCCATGCCGAACCTGAACCCCGCGCCGGACAGCCTTGCCCATCTGGAAGAGGAACAAAAACTGATCCGCCGGAACGCCTGTGTGCAGGTGCTGCCTTATGCCAGCATCACCTTGGGCCGCAGGGGCGAAGGCGAGCTGGTGGATTTTGCGGCGCTTGCGCCTTATGTGGCGGGCTTCTCGGACGACGGTAGCGGCGTGCAGGGCGAAAGCCTGATGCGGCAGGCCATGACGCGCGCGGCGCAAACCGGCGCGCTGATCGCCGCGCACTGCGAGCAGAACGATCTGCTGCACGGCGGCGTGATCCACGACGGCGCTTATGCCCACACGCACGGGTACAAGGGCATCAGCAGCGAAAGCGAGTGGCGGCAGATTGAGCGCGATTTGAAGCTTGCCGGGGAAACCGGCTGCCGTTACCACGTCTGCCACATCTCCTGTAAAGAGAGCGTGGCGCTGATCCGACGAGCCAAGGCGGACGGCGTGGACGTGACCTGCGAAACCGCCCCGCACTACCTGCTGCTGTGCGACGACGACCTTCAGGACGACGGGCGGTTCAAGATGAACCCGCCGCTTCGCTCCCGCGAGGATCGCGACGCGCTGATCGCAGGCGCGCTGGACGGCACTATCGACATGGTCGCCACCGACCACGCCCCGCATGCCGAGGAGGAAAAAAGCCGGGGGCTTGCAGGCAGCCTGAACGGCGTGGTGGGGCTGGAATGCGCTTTCCCAGCCCTGTACACAGGGCTGGTGAAAACGAAGATCCTGCCGCTGGAACGCCTGATCGAAATGATGACGGACGCGCCGCGGAAGCGATTCGGCCTGCCGCCCGTATCCTTCGACCCGGGGCAGCCCGCCGACATTACCGTGTGGAATCTGGAACGCCAAAGCACCGTAAACCCGGAGACGTTTTGCTCCATGGGGCGCGCCACACCCTTCGCGGGGATGCGGGTGTACGGCGAAAACGAACTTACGATAGCAGGAGGCACAACCGTATGGGGACGCTAAACCGTAAACTGGTTATGGAAAACGGCGCCGAGTTTTACGGCACGGGCTTTGGGGCTCAGGCCGACGCGCTGTGCGAAATGGTATTCAACACCTCGATGGTCGGCTATCAGGAAATCGTAACCGATCCCAGCTACACCGCCCAGATGGTGGTAATGACCTATCCGCTCATCGGCAACTACGGTGTTACCGACGAGGACAGCGAAACCCGCACGCCGACGATGGGCGCGCTGGTTGTGCGCGAATACAACGATCTGCCCAGCAACTTCCGCTACACCAAAACGCTGGGTGAACTGCTGGAGGATTACAACATCCCCGGCATTCAGGGTGTGGACACGCGAAAGATCAACCGCATGATCCGCAACGAGGGCAGCCAGCGCGCGCTGCTGTGCAGCCCCGAAACCAGCCTTGACGAAGCGCTGGAGCGGATTCGCGCCTATAAGTACCCGCACGATGTGGTAGCCCGCGTAAGCAGCAAAAAGAAGTGGTACGCCCGCACCGCCAACGCGAACTTCAACGTGGTGTGCATCGACTGCGGCGTAAAGCTGAACATCATCCGCAAGTTCCGGGAGCACCACTGCAACGTGCTGGTCGTTCCCTACGATACGTCCGCCGAAACCATTATGAGCTTCAAGCCGGACGGACTGTTCCTCTCCAACGGCCCCGGCGACCCGGAGGACGTTACGCCCGTCATCGACACGGTGCGCGCCCTGCGCGGCAAGCTGCCCATTTTCGGCATCTGCCTCGGGCACCAGATGATCGCGCTGGCGTACGGCGCCAAGACCTTCAAGATGAAGTTCGGCCACCGCGGCGGCAACCACCCGGTGATGGACCTGCGCACCGGAAAGATTGAGATTACCAGCCAGAACCACTCCTTCGCCGTGGACGTGAACAGCCTGCCGGGAACAGGGCTGACGCTGACACACCAGAACCTGCTGGACAACACCGCCGAGGGCATGGCCTGCGAGAAGGACAAGCTCTTCTCCGTGCAGTACCACCCGGAAAGCGCGCCCGGCCCGCAGGACAGCGCCTACCTGTTCGACCGCTTCATTGATAACATGGCCGCCGCCAAGGAGGAAAATGCCGATGCCTAAACGCAAAGACTTACACCGTATCATGGTGATCGGTTCCGGCCCCATCGTGATCGGGCAGGCGGCGGAGTTCGACTACGCGGGAACGCAGGCCTGTCTGGCCCTGCGGGAGGAAGGCTACGAGGTTATCCTCGTCAACTCCAACCCCGCCACCATTATGACGGACACGCACATCGCCGATAAGGTATACATGGAGCCCCTGACGCTGGAATATGTGGCCAAAATCCTCCGCTACGAGCGGCCGGACGCTATTCTGCCCGGCCTCGGCGGCCAGACCGGCCTGAACCTCGCCATGCAGCTTTCCCGCAAGGGCGTGCTGGACGAGTGCCAGGTGGAAATTCTGGGCACGAGCTTCGCCTCCATCGAGAAGGCGGAGGACCGCGAAAAGTTCAAGGAGCTTTGCCAGAGTCTGGGCGAGCCGGTGCTGCCCTCCCAGATCGCCCACACCATCGCCGAAGGGCTGGCCGCGGCGGACGCAATCGGCTACCCGGTGGTGCTGCGACCCGCGTTTACGCTGGGCGGCACGGGCGGCGGCTTTGCCGACGACCAGCACGAACTGGTAGAGCTGATGGAAAACGCCCTCAAGCTCTCGCCCGTGCATGAGGTGCTGGTGGAAAAGAGCATCAAGGGCTATAAGGAAATCGAATATGAGGTCATGCGCGACCGCAATGATACCGCCATCGCGGTCTGCAACATGGAAAACCTCGACCCCGTGGGCGTGCATACCGGCGATTCGATTGTCGTATGCCCCAGCCAGACGCTGACCAACAAGGAATACCATATGCTGCGGGACAGCGCGCTGAAGATCATCCGCGCGCTGAAAATCGAGGGCGGCTGCAACGTGCAGTTTGCGCTGGACCCCTTCAGCTTCCAATACTACCTCATCGAGGTCAACCCGCGCGTGAGCCGTTCCTCGGCGCTGGCCAGCAAGGCCAGCGGGTACCCCATCGCGCGCGTATCCGCCAAGGTGGCGGTGGGTATGCTGCTGAACGAAATTCAGCTTGCCAACACGCCCGCCTGCTTCGAGCCGGCGCTGGACTACGTGGTCAGTAAGATCGCGCGGTTCCCCTTTGATAAGCTGGAAGGCGCAAGCAACAAGCTTTCCACGCAGATGAAGGCGACCGGCGAGGTGATGAGCATCGGCCGCACGTTTGAGGAGAGCATTCTCAAGGCGATCCGCTCGCTGGAAGTGAGCGCCTGCCACCTGTATAGCCCGAAGTTCGACGGACTGACCGCCGAAGAGCTGCTCCGCTATATCCACGACGCGACCGACGACCGGTTGTTCGCCATCGCGCAGCTGATTCGGCTGGGCGTACACCTAAGCCTGATCTATAACCAGACGATGATCGACATGTTCTTTCTGGAGAAGCTCAAGAACATCGTCGAGTTTGAAGCGGTGCTCAAAGCGAACCCGATGAACGACGCCACCCTGCGCGCAGCCAAGCGCATGGGGGTAAGCGACAAGTATATCGGGCAGGTTTGGGGCATGAACGAGCGGGAGGTTTTCCGTCTGCGCGAGAAGCTGAACCTGCTGCCGGTGTATAAAATGATCGACACCTGCGCAAGCGAGTTTGACAGCTATGTGCCTTACTTCTACTCCACCTACGAGGAGGAGAACGAGTCCATCGTCTCCGACCGCAAGAAGATCGTGGTGCTCGGCTCCGGCCCCATCCGCATCGGGCAGGGCGTGGAGTTCGATTACTCCACCGTCCACGCCATCTGGACCATCCGGGATGCGGGGTACGAGGCCATTATCATCAACAACAACCCCGAA
Source organism: Eubacteriales bacterium (assembly GCA_028692205.1). The sequence goes on along the minus strand of JAQUXV010000074.1, from coordinate 316 downwards.
ACCGTGTCCACCGACTACACCACCAGCGATAAACTCTACTTTGAGCCGCTGACGGTGGAGGATGTTATGAACATCCTCACGCTGGAAAAGCCGGAGGGCGTGATCGTGAGCCTCGGCGGGCAGACGGCCATCAACCTGGCCGAACGGCTGCACGCCATGGGTGTAAAAATCATCGGTACCGACGTGGTCGCCATCAACCGCGCCGAAAACCGGGATTCGTTTGAAAAGATCATGAAGGAGCTGAACATTCCGCAGCCGGAAGGCGAGGCCGTAACCAACATCGAAGCGGGCGTTGCGGCGGCGGAGCGCATCGGCT
>JAQUXV010000073.1 GCA_028692205.1 Eubacteriales bacterium | reverse complement strand
CCGCATCGTTGGGAAGGGCGGGATCGTCTACCGCCGTCACAAAGGGCAGGCCGCGGGCCATATACTCCCGAAGCTTGAGCGTCATGCCCTGCGCGAGGCCATAGCGGTACATGCCAAGGCTGCCCACTCCCACGTCGCATGAAGCCACCGCGGCGTTCAGCGCATCGCCGTACAGCGCCCCGTGGAAGGTAACGCGGTCCGCAAGCCCAAGCTCCCCAGATAAAGCGCGCCATTTAGCCAGTGAACCGTCGCCCTCGCCCCCAACAAACTCGATGCGTACGTCCGCGTCCCCCTGATAGGCGGCCAGCGAACGGAGAATACGGTCGTAGCCGTGCCAGCCGCTCATGCTGGCGAGCGCCAGCAGCCGCACAGCAGTCCCGCCCGGGTTGGGCGTGTGCGGGGGAAGCGCGGTTACGTTGACACCGTTGACGATGTTCATGGCGGGGCGGCCTTCCAGCGTGCCGCCGCACGGCGCGCCGATGAGCGTGTACAAATCCACCATCGGGTTGATTTTTGCAAGAACACTGTCGGTGTAGCGAAACACCTGCCGCCGCAGAAAGAAGCGGCTGTTTTCCGCTTCCTTGGGGTAGGTGGGATACTCAAGAATCAGCTTGCCGCCCTGCGCCTTCAACTGCCGGATGGTTTTCACGGCGCCCGCAAACGTGGGCATATAGCGCAGGTACAGCACATCTACATGGATTGTCCGCATAGCCTTGCGCGCGGCAGCCATGAGATCGGGGAAAATAAGGGTGTGGTCGTATCCCCGCATTCTGGCGAAGCGGTTGCGGCGGAGAAAGACGCTCGTGCCGGAGCCGATTAGCGACATGCCGCGCTCGTCCCAACCGATGCAGTACGTATCCCAGCCGAGGGCGCGGGCGGCGGCCAGCTGACCGTCAAACTTCGCCTTTAGATTCTCCTGACGGTGCAGCGGATATTTCATTAAAAAAAGGATTGTAGGCATCAGCGAGCCTCCCCAGCGGCCAATTGCCCACGGTATAATTCGGCCATGTGTTCGCGCACCGTGGGCAGCCCGTACGCTTCAACGGTTTCGCGGTTGCGGCGGCCCATGGCCTCGCGGAGCGCCGGGTCGCACAGAAGCGCGTTCAGCCCCTCGGCAAAGCCGCCGATATCGTCCGGCGCGTAGCGGTAGCCGCCTTCGCCCGGCGCAATCAGGTCGGCATTGCCCCGCACGTCGGAAACAACGCAGGGCAGGCCCGCGGCCATCGCCTCCATCAGCGATACGGGAAGCCCCTCCTGAAACGAGGGGAATAGAAACACGTCCGATGCGCCCAAAATCGAGGCTACGTCTTTACGGAACCCCAAAAATTGAACGTTTTCAGCAATTCCCAGCTCCGCGGCCAGCGTTTTAAGCGGGTCGGTCAGTTCGCCCACGCCGCAGAAAAGCAGTTTTACGCCGGGAAGCGCCGCCACGGCACGCAAACAGGCCTCGTGGTTTTTACGCGGAATATGCTCGCCGACGGTTACGACCACGGAATCTTTTTCGCTCAGGCCCAGCGAAGCGCGCACCGCGGCGCGGTCCACCGGCGCGGAAAAGCGGGATAGATCAACCCCGACGCCCGCCACCAGCGCTGTTTGCCGCGCGTGAAAGCGCCGGGCGCGGGCGTAATCCTCGGTATTGATGGTCACCAGCAGATCGGTAAAGCGCGAGAGGTACTTTTCCGCCGGATAAAAAAGCAGCCAGTTTTTGAACGGCGCGCCTGTGAAAAAGTGAAAACCATGCGCGGTGTACACCACACGGGCACCGCGCCTGCGCGCGCCACGCGCCGACAGCCGCGCGAGCATACCGCCCACAGGCGTGTGGCAATGGATCAGCGAATAGCCTTCCGTGTCGATCAGGCGTTTCAGCTGCCGGTAGGCTATGCGGTTGCCCGGATGCAGGGGAGAGCGTTCAAAGGGAAGGTCGATATACCGGTCGCAGCAGGGTACGGCGGGGTTGGGCTCACCCGTATCGTTGCGGGCGCAGCAATGCACCTCGTAGCCCTGATCGCGGAACCATTGCATGTAGGGCAGATGAAACACGAGAATATGCCCGCGCAGCACGGTGGCGACAAAAAGGACCTTTTTTTTCATGGCTCGGCCTCCGTGGCGCGGATGGTTTCGGCAAACGTCAATTCCCGCTCGGGGCGGAAAACATCGCTCATGGTCTGGTCGTAGGTGAGGGTGCCGAACACCTTGCCCGCCGTGCCGCCCTTTTGGGCCAGCCTTTTCAGCAGCCAGCCCAAACCGCGCGGCTGCCACAGGCGTTTGCCATGCGCAAGCGCGATTTGCCTTGCCAGTTCGTCGGTCGCGACATATTTGCGGTTCTGGGGGAAATACAGCCCGCCCTCTCCGCTTTCAACCAGCAATTGCAGAAACGCGCACAGCGTGTCGATATACACCATGCTGCGTTCGTTGGGTACGCGCGGGAATACCGGCAGTTTCCGAATCAGCGTGGACAGCCGGGGGTAATTACCGCGGCAGCCTTTGCCGTAAACCATTGGCGGCCGCAAAATCGCCACATGGAATGCATCGTCCGCAAGGGCGGCAAGCTCCTGCTCGGCGGCGAGTTTGCTTGCACCGTAGACTGTATTGGGCGCTGGCCGGGTATCCGCGTGGATGCGGCCCACCGTATGCCCATAGACGCTCATGGAGCTGAAAAAGATAAACTGCTTCACGCCGGCTGACTTTGCGGCGGCTGCAACGTCCACCGCCAGCACATGGTTAACGGCGTTGTACAGCGGTTCGTTCTCCGGGGTTTCCTTTTGGTGGGCGATTCCGGCGACCAGCACCACCGTATCGAAACCGGTCATGGAAAACTGACGCCAGTCGTCGCCCCGCAGACTGATACACTGCGTTTGGAAGGCTTCGGGTTCATGCCCGAGCCATGCGGCGAGGCGGTCGCCGATGTAGCTGTTTCGCCCCGCGATCAGCACCCGTTTCATGGTTTGTCCTCCGTATGTCCGCCGTTGTAGCGCTTTTGCTCGCGCCCTTCGGCGACGCCCTCGTGCCTGAACACTTTGACAATGGTTAAAAACAGACATTTTACGTCCAGCGAAAAGCGGATGTTGGCGGCGTATTCGCCGTCGAGACGCGCTTTTTCGTCCAAAGCGAGTTCGTCGCGGCCGTTTACCTGCGCCCAGCCGCTCAGGCCCGGCAGCGCGCCGTTCGCACTGTAGCGGTCCCGCCAGCCGATCAGGTCGTCCTGATTCCACAGGGCGGGGCGCGGGCCGATGAGCGACATCTGACCCATCAGAACGTTGAAAAGCTGGGGGAGTTCGTCAATGCTGGTTTTACGCAGGAACTTGCCGATATGAGTGATGTAGCTTTGCGGTTGATTCAACTGGTGGGTGGGCACGTCGTGCGGGGTATCGGAACGCATGGTGCGGAATTTGAGGATCTCGAAAAGCACCTTGTCTTTTCCTACCCGCTTTTGCCGGAAAAGCACCGGCCCCGGCGAATCCAGCTTGATCAGAAGCGCGACGACCAGAAACAGCGGGCTTAGCGCCACGATGCCGATCGCGGAAATGACGATATCCAGCGCGCGCTTCACAAACCGTTGGTACATGCCAAAGTGCCTCCCAGATCAACATTGGGGAATAACCCGTAAAACGGGCGAAAAACCGGCGTTACGGCACGTCGGCACGGAAAGAAAAATCCAATTGATCATAAAAGCGGGCGAGGGTCTTCACCCCGATGCCCCGAACCATCACCAGATCTTCGGGATAATCGAACGGGCCGCCCGCTTCGCGCTCTGCGATAACGGCGTCGGCCAGGCTGGGGCCGATGCCCGCAAGCGTCTGAAGCTCATCCGCATTTGCGCGGTTCACATCCACCGTGCCCTGCGGCCATGCGACGGCGGTTTGCGAACCGTGCCCTTCGCCCTGTGCCCGTACGGCGACGGCCGTGGAAAAAGCGTCCGCACGCCAATGAGCGCCAAGGAGAAACGCGCAGGCGGCAAAGGCCGCCGCGAGGCAAACCGCCGCCCGCGCCGTTTTTGAATGGGAAAGGGACTTCCACAGCCGTACCATCATTGGGTTACACGCCCTTGCGAACCTTTTGTCCGGCGGCTGTATCCTCCAGAATATACCCGGCGGCTTTGATGGCGTCGCGCAGTTCGTCGCTGCGTTTCCAATCCTTGTCCTTGCGCGCCTGTTCGCGTTCGGTGACCATCGCGCGCACTTCAGGCGTCAGTTCGTCCGGCTGTTTCACCAGCAGGCCCAGCACATCCGTCATGGTGAGCAACTGATTTTTCACATAGGAGAGCGTCTCGCCGCTTACGCCGCTCTGCGGCAGCTTGAAGATTTCCCGTGCCAGCTCGAACAGCGCGCCCAGAGCATCGGCGGTGTTCAGGTCGTCGTCCATGGCGGCGTTGAACTTTGCGTGCGCCTTATCCGCTTCGGCCATCAGATTGCGCTCGTCGGCGTTCGGCTCGCGGGTTTCCGCCGTCTTCTCCAAAAACAGCAGCTGGTCGCGCGCGCCGTATAACCGCTCCAAACTGCTGGCGGCCTGCGCGATCATCTCGCGGCTGAAGTTGACGGGGCTGCGGTAATGCGCCGAAAGCATGAACATGCGCACCGCTTCCAGATCAAACTCTTTGCTGATGTCGCGCACGGTGAAAAAGTTGCCCTTGGACTTGCTCATCTTTTCGTTTTCGATGTTGATAAAACCGTTGTGCATCCAGTAATGCACGTAGGGCTTGCCGGTTGCGCCCTCGCTCTGGGCGATTTCGTTTTCATGGTGGGGGAATAACAAATCCTTGCCGCCGCCGTGGATATCGAAAGTATCGCCCAGATACGTCATGCTCATCGCCGAGCACTCGATGTGCCAGCCGGGCCGGCCTTTGCCCCATGGGCTGTCCCACGCGGGCTCGCCGGGCTTTTGCGCTTTCCAGAGGGCAAAATCCAACGGGTCCTCCTTGCGCTCTTCCACGTCCACACGCGCGCCGCTTTCCAGATCCTCCAGGTTCTGGCCGCACAAAGCGCCGTAATGGGAGAAGGCGTGTACGCGGTAGTACACATCGCCGTCCACGGCATAGGCCAGCCCCTTGTCCATCAGCTTCTGAATCAGCGCGATGATCTGCGGAATATGCTCGGTCGCTCGGGGATGCACCGTCGCGGGGCGGATGCCCAGCGCCTCGGCATCCTTGCGGTATTCGGCGATAAACCGGTCGGCAAGCTGCGAAACCGTGATGCCTTCGTCGTTGGCGCGGCGGATCATCTTATCGTCGATATCGGTAAAGTTTTGCACGAAAGTCACTTCGTATCCGCGGGATTCGAAATAGCGGCGCAGCACGTCGAAAATAATAAACGGGCGCGCGTTGCCGATGTGGAAAAAGTTATATACGGTCGGGCCGCAGACGTACATGCGTACCTTGCCTGCTTCAACGGGGATAAATTCTTCTTTTTTCCGGGACTGGCTGTTATAAATCAGCATAGGGATCCTCCTTCATGGCCGGTAGTGCTTCGGGGCAGGTGGCGCAGTCGCCGCTACATCGTCCGTCGTCTTCCGTGTCGGAGGGGATGGCGGTACTGTCTGCGTCCTTGCAGCCGAGGCGCCTGGCCTGCCTGGCCAGGCAGCGCTCCAGATGCGAAAGCCGCTGGTACATGGCTTCCATGCGCTCCAGCATCGGGTCGGGCAAGTGAATCTGATCCAGATCCACGTCCTGCTTGGGCTGCTGCTTCTTCACAATCCGGCCCGGATTGCCAACGACCGTGCAATCGGGCGGCACATCCTTCAGCACAATCGCGCCCGCGCCCACCTTGCTGTGGTCGCCAATGGTGATGGGGCCCAGCACCTTTGCGCCCGCGCCGATGGTGACGCCGTTGCCGATGGTGGGATGGCGCTTTCCGACATCCTTGCCGGTGCCGCCCAGCGTGACGCCCTGATAAATGGTTACGTCGTCGCCGATGATGGTGGTTTCGCCAATTACGATGCCGTCGCCGTGATCGATAAACACGCGGCGGCCGATTTCCGCACCGGGATGGATTTCAATGCCCGTGCGATGCCGGGAATGCTGGCTCACCATACGCGCCAGTAGAATATGCCCATGCTTGAAAAGTGAGTTCGCAATCCGGTGGGATCGCAGGGCCTTCAGCCCGGGGTAGCAAAAGCGGACTTCCACGCGGCTTTTCGCCGCCGGGTCCCGCGTCATAACCGCCGCGATGTCCTCTTTGGCACGCGCGCGTCGTTCTTTCCAGTTCATAAAGGTACCGCCTTTCCGGTTGTTGTACGATCAGAGGCCGTGTTTTCGGCGAAGCGGTCGCCGGCAAAAACGGCGTCAATATCCGCCAGCAGGGTTTCCTGCGCGTTTACGGGTGGCTGTGAAGCTGTGGGCTTACGGGTATAAGCGCCGCTGTCGTGAAGGACCCAGCTCTTTTGGTTATCGTCCAGCTGCAGTGCCAGCACGTTCTCCACAGCCCGTTTACAGGCCGCGTCCCGGATGGGGAACATCAGCTCCACGCGTTTCACCAGATTGCGGGGCATCCAGTCGGCGGAAGAAAGGTAAATTTCCGAAGCGCCGCCGTTTTCAAAGCGGAAGGCGCGCGCATGTTCCAGATGACGCCCGATAATGGAGCAAACCTGAATGTTTTCGCTCCGGCGGGGCACACCCGGAACCAGCGTACAGATGCCGCGCACGATCAGGCGGATGGGTACGCCCGCACAACTGGCGTCGTACAGCGATTCGATGATATCGTCGTCCAGAAGCGAGTTCATTTTCGCGATAATGCCCGACGGCCTGCCGGAGATGGCGTGTACCTTTTCCCGGTCGATCAGCCCGATCAGCCGGTTTTTCAGCTGCTCCGGCGCGGCCACCAGCTCGCTGGTGGCGAAGAAGGGGCCGTTGCCCTCCAACCCGTAGAAGAACCGCGCCGCGTCCTCGCCCAATTGCGGGTCGGCGGTTAAAAGGCCCATATCGGTATACAATTTCACGGTGCCGTCGTGGTAGTTGCCGGTGCCAAGATGGAGATAGCGCTTCAGATGGCCGCCTTCCATGCGGCTGATCAGCACGATTTTGCTGTGGGTTTTATAGCTGGGCAGCCCGTAAATCACCCGGCAGCCCGCGCGTTTGAGCCGCTCGCCCTGAGAAAGGTTGTTTTCCTCATCAAAACGGGCTCGCGCTTCAAACAGCACGATAACCTGCTTGCCGTTTTCAGCCGCCTTTGCCAGCGCGCGCACCACGGGGCTGTTGTTGCCCACGCGGTAAAGCGTCATCTTCACGCTGCAAACTTCGGGGTCCTCGGCGGCGCGGTTCAGCAGGTTCAGCACCGGCTCAAAACTGTGATAGGGGTGGTATAAAAGCCAGTCCTTCACCGCGATCTGTTCAAATACATCCTCGCCGCAGAGCGCCGCGACGGCTGTGGGTTCCACGCGCTTGTACTTCAGTTCCGGCCTGTCCAGCAAGGTGTACAGGGACATCATCAGCTTGTTCAGGTCCAACGGACCGGTTACGCGGTAGCGCCGTTCCCGCGGCACCTGAAAACGCCGCATCAGCATGCGCAACAGCTCCGCGCTCATGCGTTCCTCGGCTTCCAGCCGCAAAACTTCGCCTGTACGACGGTCGATCAGCATTTCCCGTACCAGGGTGGCCACGTCTTCGTTGTCTTCCAGCGGAGCGTCCTGATTGCGAATAATGCGGTACAGGGACGCTTCTTCCACCTCGTCCTGCGGGAACAGAAGCGGCAGGAACATTTTCACCAAATCCTCCTGCCGGATAAAGCAACGCTCGTCCTGTGTGCCGGGCAGCTCGTACACCCGGGGGGACGTGGGCAGAGAGAGGCCCATGTAGCGGATTCGTGTGCCGCTTCTTGGCTTGAGCCGAATCAGGTAATGCAGTTTCTTTTGCGAAATCGGGGAAAGTTCCTCGCGCCACGGCACGGGCTTTAACTTGTTCATCAGTTCGCCCAGAAAAATCTCCTTCACACGGGCGCGCATGGCGTCGGTTAGGGCGAAAACCGGGTAAAACCGCACATTTTGGTGGTAAAGTTCACTGTGGATGCCTTCATAAAACGTATACTGCAAATTCTGTTGACGTAAAATAAAGTCGTTGGCTTTTTTATACAGCGCTGCGCCGGTATAACCGCAGGGGAGTGTAACCCTGCGCAGCGGGCCTTGCGCCGCCTCAAGCAGTGTGTGATAACGCACCTGGAAAAACTCGTCCAGATTGGAGGTGACGATCGCGAGGAACTTCGCTCGTTCCAGCAGAGGGTTGTCCGGATTATCCGCTTCCATCTGCACACGATGGTTGAACTGCAGCCATGTTAATTCCCTGTCAAAAAACATGGGGGGTGCGTCCTTCCGTCCGGCGTTTCCAAGCATACGTGTTCGGCGCCTCCGTTCCTTTGGGGTGCAAGGGTTCCCGCGACGCTGGCCCACAATGCGCGTGAACCTATACGTAAACTTAATTATAGCATAGAACGGCGGGCCCTTACAACCCTGTGCGGCAATGGAAAAGGCAAAACGCGCTTTCCGGCAATGGACGGGGAGCGATGGGTGCCGGTTGCGCGACGGTTTAGAATCCTGTATAATACTGCCGGTTTCATTGTTCGTTCCCATACCCCCGCAACGGCGGGTGAAGACGCTGCTTGGCCCGCTGGAAAGCGGGCGTCGTAAGGAGGCGTAACCGACATGAAAGGCATTATCCTCGCGGGCGGAGCGGGCACGAGGCTGTACCCGCTCACAATGGTGACCAGCAAACAGCTGCTGCCCGTATACGACAAACCCATGATTTATTACCCACTTTCCACGCTGATGCTGGCGGGCATCCGGGATATTCTGATTATTTCCACACCCACGGACACCCCCCGTTTCCGCGACCTTTTAGGCGATGGCAGCCAATACGGCATTTCATTGTCCTATGCCGTGCAGCCCTCGCCGGACGGATTGGCGCAGGCTTTCCTGATCGGGGAGGAATTTATCGGGGGCGATGCGTGCGCGATGGTGCTGGGAGACAATATATTTTACGGCAACGGCTTCTCCCGGATGCTTGCGGAAGCGGTGCAGAACGCCGAAAACGGCCGCGCGACCATCTTCGGTTATTTTGTGGAGGACCCCCAGCGGTTCGGCATTGTGGAGTTCGACGAGCGGGGGCGTGTGCTTTCGGTGGAGGAGAAGCCGGAGAACCCCAAGAGCAACTACTGCATCACCGGCCTGTATTTTTATGACCGGCGCGTATGCGAGCTGGCCAGACGGGTGAAGCCCAGTGCACGGGGCGAGCTGGAAATTACGACGCTAAACGACCTGTATCTGCGGGACGGTTCGCTGGTTGCCAAGGTGATGGGCCGCGGCTTTGCGTGGCTGGATACCGGCACCATGGATTCGCTGGCGGAAGCCACCAGCTTTGTGCAGATCGTGGAAAAACGCCAGAGCATTAAAATCGCCGCGCTGGAGGAGATCGCCTATCACCGCGGCTGGATCGACCGACCGACGCTCCTCGCCGCCGCCGACCGCTACGGCAAATCCCCCTACGGGCAGCACCTGAAGCGCGTTGCGGAAGGGCGCATCCAGTACGATCACTCGGACGGTGAAACGGACGGAACCGTATAAGCGTGGACAAGTAAGGAGCGCATGAATATGAAAATCGTCATTACCGGCG
>JAQUXV010000072.1 GCA_028692205.1 Eubacteriales bacterium | reverse complement strand
TGTATAATCATTCTGGATGAAACGTTATGAGTACGTTTCAATTATAAGTGGGAGGGAACACAACATGAAAAAGATCGTTGCTCTGCTTCTAACCGTTCTGCTCACCATCTCCTGCATCGGGTTTGCAACCGCTGAAGACGACATCACGTTGGATGTCATCATCTGCCAGTACGGTAACAACACCAATAACTGGTTTACCGGCACCGGCATCGACGGCAGCAACTTCGTGAATCTGTTTGAGGCGGCCAACCCCGGCATCAAACTGAACCTTGAAGTTGTTTCGTGGAACGATGTATACACCGTTGTCAGCACCCGCGTCAGCAACGGCAACGCGCCGGACATCCTCAATATCGACTCTTTTGCCGATTATGCCACCGAGGGTCTGCTGCTGCCCGTGAAAGACTACTGCCCCGATGAGCTGTACAACGACTTCTTCCCGTCGTTCATCGAGCAGTCCGTTATCGACGGCACCGTCTGGGCCGTGCCGGATCTGGCTTCCGCCCGCGCGATGTACTTCAACAAAGATATCTTTGACGAAGTCGGCATCGATGTCCCCACCACCTGGGCCGAGCTGGACGACGCCTGCCAGGCGATTGTGGATTACTACGGCGGCGACGTGTATCCCTGGGGGCTTGACATGACCACCGACGAAGGCCAGGCCGCGTTCTCCTACTATGTATGGAACAACAACGGCGGCTTCGTGGACGCCGACGGCAACTGGGCGCTCAACACCGACGCCAACGTGGAAGCCGTTAACTTCGCTGTGGATCTGTACAACAAGGGCTTCACCAATCCCAGCCCTGCCACGCAGACCCGCTACGACCTGCAGGATATGTTCGGCGCCGGCAAGATGGCGATGGTGATCACCACCAACCAGCTGCCCACCTACCTGAACGAAAAAGGCTACAGCATCAACTTCGGCACTGCCGCGCTGCCGCATAACGAGGGCGCCGAGAGCGGCGCGACCGGTGTTATGGACCGCGTAATGGCCTTCAAAGACGACGCTTATCCCGATCAGGCTGCGCGCAACGCCGCGATCGGCAAGTTCCTTACGTTCTTCTACAGCCCCGAAATGTACACCGGCTGGGTTAGCATGGAAGGCTTCCTCCCCGCCGTTTCTTCCGCTGTGGATTACCTGGTCGCCGCGGACCCGAGCTTCGAAGCCTGGCTGAAAGTGCTTGACAGCTGCCAGTTCTACCCGACCGCCATGAGCAAATGGATAGATGTGAAGCAGGGCGTCATCGAAGTGGAACAGAACGCGCTGCTTGGCGGCGACGTGAAGACCCTTCTGGACGAGCTGCAGGCGAAAGTGACCGCGCAATAATGTTGTTACATTCGGAGGGCTCGGTCTAACCGGGCCCTCCGCCCGTTGAAAAGGCCCCGTCTGCTTTGTCGGCAGCGCCACGGCGGGGCGGTCACGTACGTCCGTGTACGCTCCCGCCCCGACCGGGCGTGCCTCCTCGCATCCGAAGCCTTTTGAACGGGCGGGCTAATGAGCGAAAAGGCCCCGTCTGCATTGTCGGCAGCACCGCGGCGGGGCGGTCACGTACGTCCGTGTACGCTCCCGCCCCGACCGGGCTTGCCTCCTCGCATCCGAAGCCTTTTGAACGGGCGGGCCAGTGAGCGAAGAGACCCCGTCTGCTTTGTCGGCAGCGCCACGGCAGGGCGGTCACGTACGTCCGTGTACGCTCCCGCCCCGACCGGGCTTGCCTCCTCGCATCCGAAGCCTTTTGAACGGGCGGGCCAGTGAGCGAAAAGGCCCCGTCTGCTTTGTCGGCAGCGCCGCGGCAGGGCGATTACGTTTACGATTTCAATCAGATTGAAAATTCCGTGGCTGCCGGCTTCTTTCCGGCGGCAAGCATCCGGCGGTAAAAAACCGGGTTTGTTTCCCGGCGGTAGGCTGCCGGAAACGCGTTTTGATACTCCGCGCTGTTTTTCTGAACGGGCGCTTCAGCCAGGCGAGGGTCCGGCGGGCACGGACTTTCCCATGGATTACGTAGGGGGGAACCGGTATTGAATACGATTTTTGTACGCCGCAAATGGGAGCCTTATCTTTGGCTGCTTCCGAGTATCCTTTTAATGACGATTTTCGTCGTCTTTCCGATTATCATCGTATTCAAATTATCCTTCAGTGAAATCTCCAAAGCGGGCATCGTGGGCAGTTTCATCGGCCTGGGCAATTTCGAGGCGGCCATAACCGACAAAGTGTTCGGTACCGTGATGATGAACACGCTGTACTGGGTTGTTTCGGTCGTTGGGCTTTCAACGGTATTCGGGTTCATCGTCGCCATGGTGATGAACAGCAAATTTCACGGCAGGAAGATCGCCCGCTCCGTTGTGGTGTTCCCATGGGCGACTTCGCTGGTTATTCAGGCGTCCATATGGAATTATATTATCAACTTTGAATACGGCAACCTGAACAACGTTTTATTAAATCTGGGGATTATTAAAGATGCGATTAACTGGCGCATCTCCTATCAGGTCGAGTTCCTGTGGGAGTGCGGCGTAGGTATTTTTGTTACCATTCCCTTTGTCACCTTCTGCGTTCTGGCCGGGCTGCAGTCCATCGACGACGCGTATTACGAGGCGGCTACGGTGGACGGCGCAGGATATTGGAAAAAGCTCACAAGGGTCACGCTGCCGCTGGTGCGCCCCGCGCTTACGGTGAGCACCGTGCTGAACATCATATATGTGTTCAACTCTTTCCCGATCATTTACACCATCACCAAGGGCGCGCCCGCCAACAAAACCGATACGATGGTTACATACCTGTACATGCTCGCATTTTACGACCAGCAAAAAGGGCCTGCCACGGCGCTGTCAGTGATCGGGTTTATCATTCTTTGCGTCGTCGCGGGCTTGTATATGATGATCTCGATGCGGAAGGATGAGCAGTAACGATGAAGAGAATGACGCCGGAAGTGGTCAGAAAGAAAAATCTGCGCGCGCTGTACCTCTGCATCGCGTCGCTGATCGTGACCGTGATTTTGCTGTCCCTGCCGATATATCAGTTCAGTACAAGCCTGTACATCAAAAAATCCGGCAACACCTTTGTGGGGGATGAGCGGTATGTGGCCGCGCGCGCCGAGGCGGATGCCGCCGCGGCGCAGTATCAAGCCGAATATAACGACGTGACGGTTACCGAGCAGGTAACGCAGCGCGTGAATTCCAAAGGGGAAACAACGTCGCTGATTACATTCCGGGTTGGCACCGTGGTTACGCGCAACGGCTGGGCCTTCGTGGCCTCCGGCCTGCCTTCCGGCAGGCTGTTGCTGGCCGCGCTTCTGGCGGTGCTGGCTTCGGTGCTGCTGGTGCTGGCCAGCCTGCCGGGTACCCTGCAGGCTGTGCCGGGGCGGCTATCCCGGCGCACGGCGGCGATGCGGAAAACCGCCGGGTATCTGGCGCTGCTTGCGCTGCTGCTGGTGCCTGCGTTTCACTTTTACACGGTACACATGTTCCAGCGGGAGATCATCGCCCAGCAGGCGACGGGCGACCGGCTTGCCGCTCTGCTTGGCGCGGCGGACGCGTTCCTCTACGGCGGCCGTGCGGGCGACACGACGGGGACACTGCTTGCGAGCATCGAGTACCACTCGACGATCTGGTTGTGGCTGATGCTGCCCGCGATGTTCCTGCTGCTGGTGGAAACGATCCGGCTGACGGCGGAGTCGCTTGGGCGCGTACTGGCGCGCGGCTGCCTGTATCTGTTTGTGATCGCGATGTGCGTGATGATCCTCTACCCGTATTATGTCATGCTTGTCACGGCTTTCCGCAACAATGCCGAAGCGACGGATATGTATTTTAACCATATCTTCCCCACAAAGTGGGTATGGTCCAACATTACGGACATTGTAAACCGCAACGTGCCCCGTTTCCTGCTGAACTCGCTGATGCTTTCAACGGGTGCGACGGTCATCGCGCTGCTGTGCGGCATTCCCGCCGCCTACGCCATGGCGCGCATGCGTTTTCGGGGTAAAAAGGCTTTTCTCGGCTTCGTGATTATGAGCCAGATGTTCGCGCCGATAGTGCTGCTGGTAGGCATTTCCCAGCTGATGACCTTCCTGAAGCTGAACGATACCATACTGGGCCTGATGCTGATTAACGCCGCGTTTAACCAGGCGTTTGCCATCTGGCTTTTGCGCGGTACGTTTGTAGCGATCTCGCCGGAGATGGAGCAGGCGGCGAGCATCGACGGCTGCGGCATTGGGGGCGCGCTGCTGCATGTGCTGCTGCCGATGGCGGCGCCGGGCATTGTGACGACGCTGATCTTCGTGTTTATCAACTCCTGGAACGAATATACCATTTCCACCGTGCTGATTTCCTCGCCGCTTAAAAAACCGATCACCGTCGGCATTACGCAGTTCAGCTCCTTTAATATGATCGAGTGGCAGTACCTGTTCGCTTCGGCGCTGCTGGCGACCATTCCGGTCGTAATCCTGTTTATGTTCATCGAAAAGCATCTGGTGGCCGGGCTTACGTCGGGCGGCGTGAAAGGGTAACTCCGTCCGGCGCGGAAGTAAGCATATCCGCCACGAGGTCGCGACAGAAAAAGCAAGCGCGTTTTGCATGCAATCGGTCAAAGGTTTGAAGCGCGAGGCGCGTCGCCTCCGCTTGCTGAAAAGGCCCGTTTGTGTTGCTTCCTGCGCCGCAACGGGCGGTTCCTACGTCTGTGTACCCGCCCGCCTGTGCGCGATTTGGCTTTGTGTATCTGAACTATTCTGAGCAGGCCGAGCCTGCGAGTATGCAAAAGAATGGTTAGAGATATGCTCACAGTTTGAGGCGCAGCAATGTGCCCGCATTTTCAAAATATAACAATACGTATTATACCAAATAGCCAATATACATACAGTTTAAGGCAATACGTATTGACGTATCCGCGAACCCCTGCTATACTCGTACCGGACAACGAAGAAGCCGGAACGAACCACAATGGCGCTGCTGAAGCGGTTTGGCAGGCTTGGTTATGGAGATGAGCGGATGCAAATTCATCATTACGCAAATGAGAAACAGGTAGGGCAGGCGGCGGCGATGCTGATCGGCGCGCAGCTGTTAAAAAAACCCGGCTCGGTGCTCGGGCTCGCTACGGGGTCGTCCCCGATTCCCACCTATCAGGAGTTGATTCGGCTGTACCGGGCGGGCGTATTGGATTTTTCCGGCGCGACCGCCTTCAACCTGGACGAGTATTGCCAGTTGCCGGAGGAGCATCCGTGCAGCTATCATTATTTTATGCGCACGGAACTGTTCGATCATATTAATCTGCCTGTGGAGCGCACGCATATCCCCAACGGGAACGCCGCCGACCTGAACGCCGAATGTGCCCGCTACGACCGGGAGATTGTCCGCGCGGGCGGCATCGACCTGCAATTGCTGGGCATCGGCCGCAACGGCCATATCGGTTTCAACGAGCCTTCCGACCAGTTTGTGTATGGCTGTCACGTGGTCAACCTTACGCAAAGCACCATCGAGGCTAACCGCCGCTTTTTCAACCGCGAGGAGGATGTGCCCCGCAGCGCCGTCAGCCTGGGCGTTGGCAGCATTATGAACGCGAAAAGCGTGCTGCTGATTGCCACCGGCGAAGATAAGGCCGAGGCTGTGCGCAAGGCGATCTATGAAGATATTGATCCGGAAACACAGGCGAGCATCCTGCGCACGCACCCGAACGTGATCTTTTTACTGGATCGGGCGGCGGCATCCAAACTATAAGTTCCATTCTAGGCCGTTTCGCGGGCCGCGCGGCAGGAGAACGGCGACGCCGCTGTACACTGCGCAACCGGCGACCGGCAACGTAAAGGCGACGGACTCGGATTTCCAAAACGGACAGACGGCAACGGCTGGCGGCGGGAGGAATAACAATGCTGTTACAAGGCGTTTTATTCTATGGAGAAGACTTTGCTTTCCACTATGGCGATGTGGAAATGGAGGGCGGGCGGTTTGTCCGCCTTGCCTTGCGGAACGACGAAGCGCCCGAAGGCTGCGCGCTGCTGCTGCCGGGGCTGATTGATATTCACCTGCACGGCAACAGCGGAGCGGATTTCTCCGACGGGAACTACGACGGGCTGGTGAAAATGGCCCGTTTTCTGGCCGGTACGGGGGTAACGAGCTTCAGCCCCGCATCGATGACCATGCCGGAAGAAACGCTTGCCACGGCCTACCGCACAGCGGTGCGCCTGCGGGACGAAGCGCCCGAAAACGCCGCCGTTATTCGCGGCGTGACCATGGAAGGCCCGTTTTTCAACGCGGCCAAGAAGGGCGCGCAGGCGGCCGAGAACCTGTGTCTGCCGGACGCGAATATGTTCTACCGTCTGCAAAAGGAAGCGGACGGGATGATCCGCATCGTGTGCGTGGCGCCGGAGCTGGAAGGGGCAGGCGTGCTGATTCGCGCGGTGGCCGCGGAGGGTGTGCGGGTTTCCGTGGCGCATACCAACGCGGATTACGCCGCCGCCGCCGCGGGTTTCGACGCGGGTATTTCCCACGTGACGCATCTGTTCAACGCCATGCCGCCGCTGCTGCACCGCGCGCCGGGTGTGATCGGCGCGGCGGCGGAGCGCGCCAACGTAACGGTGGAGCTGATCTGCGATGGTGTGCATATCCACCCCAGCGTTGTGCGCGCCGCGTTTAAGCTGTTTGGCCCGGAACGGATTTGCCTGATCAGCGACGCCATTGCCGCGACCGGGCTTGCGGACGGCGGCAGCTGCCTGCTGGGCGGTCAGCGCGTGACGATTCAGGAGGGCCGCGCGACGCTTGCGGACGGCACGATTGCCGGTTCGGTGGCGATGCTGTTCGGCTGCGTAAAAGAAGCGGTTTCGATGGGCATCCCGCTCACGGACGCGCTGCGCTGCGCCACGGCGAACCCGGCGCGTGTGCTGGGCACGGAAGACGTGGGCGTGATCGCTGTCGGCAAACGCGCGGATTGCCTGCTCTGCGGTGAGGACCTGACGCTGCAAAAGGTTTATCTGGCCGGGAAAGAGCTACAACCATAACATTACAAAGGTTTCGCACCTCGGGTGGGCGGGCGAACGCCGCCGCAAAGGGCCCCAATTCTGCCTCGCTCCGCTGCCGTAAATGAATGGATTACTGCCCCGCTCTGCAGCCACCCGGCTGTGAGCGGGGTTTTCTACGTTCCGTGGACGCTTTTCCGGGAGAACAGAACGTGGTATAGTGGGCGTATAGAAACTTGAAGCGCGCGGGGCAAGGGCCGGCAACGGAGGGGCATCGTAACCCGGAGGCGGGCAACACCGGGAACCCGAACCGACCGGGCATCAACGCTGTTGACGGCGAAAGGGGATCGAGCCGGGCTTTCGGCAGCTCGCGCGCGTTTTTGGAACGGAGGCGAAACCATGGGTACGTTGCTGATTCGCAATGCGGACGCGATTGTTACCGTAGACGGTGAGGACCGGGTGTTGAGAAACGCCAGCCTGCTGGCGGCGGACGGCGTAATCCGCGCAATCGGGCCGGGGCCGTTTACGGCGGACGAGGAGATCGACGCTCGGAACTGCTATGTGTATCCGGGGCTGGTGAACACCCACCACCACCTGTACCAGACGTTTACGCGCAACCTGCCGCAGGTGCAGCGCATGGAACTGTTCGATTGGCTGACCACACTTTATGAAATCTGGCGCGGCCTGAACGACGACTGCGTATACTACGGCGCGCTGTCCGGCATGGGCGAGCTGCTGCGCTATGGCTGCACCACCTGCCTGGATCACCATTATGTGTTCCCGAAACAGGGAGCGGAGCATTTTCTGGAAATGCAGTTCGCGGCGGCGGAGGCGCTGGGCATGCGGTTTTATGCCACGCGGGGAAGCATGTCCCGCGGGAAAAGCGACGGCGGCCTGCCGCCGGACGATCTGGTGCAGAGTGTGGATACCATTCTGAAAGACAGTCAGCGGCTGGTGGAGAAGTTTCACGATCCGTCCCGCTTTTCCATGCGCTGCGTGGCGTGGGCGCCGTGCTCGCCTTTCAGCGTTACCACCGATTTGCTGAAGGAATCGGCCAAGCTGGCGCGCAGCCTCGGCGTGCGGCTGCATACGCACCTTGGCGAAACGCGGGATGAAAACGACTTTTGCCTGCAGACGCTGGGCATGCGCCCGCTGGAATATATGCGGGAGTGCGGCTGGCTGGGGGAAGACGTATGGTTTGCGCACGGCATCTGGTTTAACGACGAGGAATTGAGGCTGTTGGCGGAAACCAAAACCGGCGTCGCGCACTGCCCGGCCTCCAACATGAAGCTGGCGTCCGGCGTGTGCCGTGTGCCCGATATGCTGAAGCTAGGCGTGCCGCTGGGGTTGGCGGTGGACGGCAGCGCGAGCAACGATAACTCCAACCTCCTTGCGGAAATTCGCACAGCGTACCTGCTGCACCGGCTTACCTACAGCGCGGACGCGCCCACGGGGTATGACCTGCTGAAGATTGCAACCCGCGGCAGCGCCCGGCTGCTGGGGCGGGACGATATCGGGAGTTTGGAAGTGGGCAAGGCTGCGGATTTCTTTTTGCTGGACGCGAACCTGCCGGAACTGGCGGGCGCGCGACGTGACCCGGCGAACCTGTTGGGTACGGTCGGCTATGCGCGACCGGCGAAAGTTGTGGCGGTCAATGGGAAAATCGTGGTCAGAGAGGGCCGCCTGACGGGGATTGACGAGGAACGCACGGCGGAAAAGGCGAACGCGCTGGCGGAGGATTTGCTGCGCCGGAGTGAAGGATAGCGAAAAACCGGGATCCACATAAAACACGCAGCCGGGAATGCCTGCGGGGCATGACCCGGCTTTTTGGGGCTATTTTTTTATATAGAAAACACCCCCCGCGCCTGTCCGCAACTGCGGATGGGCGGGTATGGTATATCGGGCAGTGGGTCGAAGAAGGCGTTTCACCGGATTAACATTTTCCAAAACCAGCCGAATGTCGATAGCCGGTGGAGAGAACGGCTTGAAAAAAGTTTGAATAAAAGTGGTTGTCTGTCCCTCGTCGCAGCCTTCAACCGCGGGGGACGGGCACTTTTCGAGGGGTTTTCTCCCGGCGGGGACGAACAAGCGGACACGGGTCACAGAATACACGTGGTTGTAGAGCGCAGCCGATACACCGCTGCACGGTGGCGTCGGAGTGCTGGGATAAGGCGCCGGAAGGAGCTGCCCGGGGTGGGAATGGCGATGGCAACGGGGAGTAAAAGGTTATATAACGACTTAGTGAGGTAAACAAAGCGTTGTTTACCTCAAATAAACCGTTTTCAGACAATTGCGTTTGTGCCGGGACACGGAGGCGGGCATCCCAACGGTGGGAGGCGAGGTTTGCGCGAAGCGGGAAATCCTTTATCAACAAGGGTTTCCTGTGAGCGGGCTGCCGATTGATCATAAAAGGAGCAGGCGACAACATATTTCACTACATTAATTAAAGTATGAAAGAAGTATCCACAAAAGGAACCGGAACCGGGATATACGTAGGGTTATATAAGGAAATACGGGAAATAATTCGCCAAAAAGGAAAAAATCTATTGACAGCGTCGGGTTCGGATGATATATTAGGGTAAACGATTACCGAACCAACAAGCACGCAGAACCGAAGAAACATAGGGTTTTCTGGCCGGGTAGAAACGTCTTTTTTCTGCGCTCAAAAAT
>JAQUXV010000071.1 GCA_028692205.1 Eubacteriales bacterium | reverse complement strand
CTATTAGCGGATTTGCGTTCATGGGTTCCATCGTTTTATCCAAAAAAGAAAGATTCAATCGATTGATCGGCCCGGAAGCAAACGCCTGTTAACGGTTTTCTTCCGGGCCGTATCGTTTGTGGGCAAACAGTTTTTCGTGCGAGTTCGCATGTGTTGTCCGCAAATGCGGATTCTTCTACCGGCCTGCACCCCTATACGGCATCGTCGGCAACAAAGATTGCCCTTTGCCCTGCCGCGCTCCGCTCCCAGCGGGAACAACCGCCCGGTCTTTCGCTCCCTTTGCTTTTACGCTTTCACCGTAAACCGGTGTTCCCGAATCCGGTCAAATTCATTATTGCGCACATAATACACGCAATTCTGCTTCACAGCGTAAACGAATGATACTCTCGTCGCCCACAAGCCCTCCTGCTTCACTTCCCGGAGCACCGCGAAGGCGTCCTCCACGGAAAAGCTTGGGGTCGCCTTGTCCAGCATTGCCTGCGCGCGCTCGTACCGGTCGTCGCCCGGGGTGATGTACGGTCTGGTGCCTGCCGGGTCGAGCAGCGAATAATTGGTGATCAGCGAATACCGCTGCTTTTCCAGCCGATACCCTACGCCGGGTTCGGCAATCAGCACACGGCCGCTCCTGTCGGACAGCAGAACCTGCATGGTGCAGTCGGGCGCATTGACGATGCTCTTTTCCTCCGCAATCTTCATTGCGTCGTTTAAGGAAAGTTCGCCCCGGTTGAACCGATCAACCAGCAGATCGATACGGTAGCAGTTGGGCGACCGCCGGTATTGCCCGGCTTCGTTCCCGTGAATATACAGCAGCGTGCCCGCGTTTCCGTTTGCGTTTACGCCATGATAGCCGTGGTATACGCCCTTTTGCTCGATGCCGATGTAAAACCGATCCGGTTTTACAAACACGTCGTGCTCCCACACAGAAAGATCAATATCAAAATTGAAACCGACAATCGTGTCGTCGCCGTTATAGACGAATCTCGTACACATTTTGTTCTCCTTCTTGGTCCAGTGGTAAGAGGTAAACAGCCGGCGGCTTTTGCATGCGCCCCGGCACGGGCAGCCCATCGTTTTCTAATGCGCAAAGCCGGACCGCCTGCGGTGGGCGCGTACACGAATGTGCATCCCCACCGGCTACGGCGCAGGCGACAAATCCTGCATTCTTTTCGGCAAACGGAACCGCCGCAGCGACGCTGCGGCGGCTGTATTGTCATTACCGATTATGCTTTCAGCAGTTTTTCCGCCTCGACGGTCAGATGTTTCAGCAGCTTCTCCGCTTCGGCTTCCACCTTGTCGTTCACGTTCACGTACAGCTTAATCTTCGGCTCCGTGCCGCTGGGGCGCACACACACGAAGTGCCCGCCCTCCATGGCGAAGTAGAGCACGTCGCTTTCGGGGTAGGCGAGCTTTTCCACTTTGCCGGTGGCGACATCCGTGCTCGTGCCCTTCAGAATATCCAGCACCTTGGCTACCTTCACGCCGCCGATCTCCGCGGGCGGGTTGCTGCGGATGCGCGCCATGGCGTCCGCCATCAGCTTCAGGCCGTCCACGCCGGGCATGGTGGTGCTTTCCACATGCTCAAGGTAATAGCCGTAGGTTTCGAAAATCTCGTTCATTACGTCGGAGAGGTTTTTACCCTGCGCTTTGTAGTAGGCGGCAGCCTCGGCGATGAGCAGGCTGGCGTTCACACCGTCCTTGTCGCGCACGAAAGTGGAGCTCAGGAAGCCGTAGCTTTCCTCAAACCCGAACAGGAAGGTGTGGCTGTGGTCGTCCTCAAACTGCTGTATCATCTCGCCGATGAACTTAAAGCCCGTCAACGTATCATACAGCGCCACGCCGTGCGCATCGCAGATGGGCTTGGCCAGCTGTGTGGAGACGATGGATTTTACCGCCGCGCCGTTGGCGGGCAGGGTGCCGTTGGCTTTCTTAGTGGACAGGATATAGTGGAGCATCAGGCAGCCGATCTGGTTGCCGGTCAGCAGGCGGAATTTTCCGTCGTGGTCGCGCACGGCCACGCCCAGCCGGTCGCAGTCCGGGTCGGTGGCGAAACAAACCTCCGCGCCCACCTCGTCGGCCAGCTTGATGGCCAGTGTAAACGCGTTGGGGTCCTCGGGGTTCGGGGCTTTCACGGTGGGAAAATCGGGGTTGGGCAGCTCCTGCTCCTTCACCACGCTCACGTTGGTGATGCCGATTTCCTTTAGAATCCGGCGAACCGGCACGTTGCCGCTGCCGTGCAGCGGGGTATAGACGATTTTGAGGCTCTCGCCCTCCCTGCGCACGATCTCCGGGTTGATGGAGAGGGTTTTCACGCGGCGGATGTACTCGTCGTCCACATCTTTGTCACCGATCATCGTCAGGAGGCCCTTTGCCCTGGCCTCGTCCTCGCCGATGGTTTTGGGCTGCGTATAGGAAATTTTGTTGATGGCGGCGGTTACCTCGTCGGCGGTTTCAGGGCCGATCTGCGCGCCGTCGGGGCCGTAGACCTTATAACCGTTGTACTGCGGCGGGTTGTGGCTGGCGGTGATCACCACGCCCGCGTCGGCCTTGAGCCAACGAACCGCAAAAGAAAGGATCGGCACGGGGCGAAGCGCGTCGAACAACTTGGCGTGTACGCCGTTGGCCGCCAGTACCAGCGCGGTTTGCAAAGCGAACTCGGCGCTTTTGCGGCGGCTGTCGTAGGCGATCACCACGGTAGGCGTTTTCGTGTGCGCGTTCAGGTAGTCCGCAAGGCCCTGCGTCGCGCGGCGCACGGTGTATATGTTCATGCGGTTGGTACCCGCGCCGAGCACGCCGCGCATCCCGGCGGTGCCGAAGCTGAGTTCACGATAAAACCGGTCTTCCATCTCCCCGGGGTCGTTGGCGATCGCTTTCAATTCCGCGGTGGTCTCCGCGTCGGCGGCAAAATCGCGCAGCCAAGCCTGGTAATTCTCCCGATAGTTCATAAACCGCTCCTTTCCATGCCGCGCATGGTTTTTACTAAAAAAGACGGGATTCCGCCTTTCACTATGGATTAACTCTATTATAGCTGTTCGAGAGATGGTTTGCAATTATCATCCTGCTATTTAACGAAGCCTCAACTCAAAAAGTTGAGGCTTCGTCGCTATATTCTTATCGTCTCAATTTTATATTTGGTCTATTCATAGTGTTTTTATTTTTATCAAAAATCAATAAGATTGCTTTTTCTTTATCGCAAAGGTCTTGTGCAATTGCAACTGCCTCTGCTTTTTTAATTTTATGGTAGCTTGCTCGGATATTTCCGCTACGAATTACATTCCAGCCGCCTTTTTCCCCGGGGTATACATTGTATGCATCAATGTATGGAAATCCCATTTTCCCTTTAAGAGTCTCTTGCTTATATGTGCTTTTTTCCATATAATTCCGCCTTTCTTGCTAAATGTGTTATAGGATGGTACAATAATCTCGTGGTGGAGTTTGACTGGTTATACTCTCAATTTGCCTCACATCCTTTCATAATGGTCATTTATAAGTGTTACTCTAATGGATATTTATATTGTAGACCATATTTTTCCATATGTCAATAGTGGTTCGATATTTTCTATTCTTTACAGATTTGGTTCCCCAGTCGTTACAGCTATCCCATTTTAGTTGTTAACGTGGATTGAAAAATTAGTGTAACCCTTATGGATAAAAGACGCTTTTCATTGAAAGCGTCTTTTATTTTGTCATCGAGGTAATAAATATATAAAAACTTGCATGGGCTTAAACAAATGTCGTACAATAACCCTGCGCCGGAAACCGGCGTACGATCACGCAAAGGATGTACTGTACATGGATGTAATCGTCATCGGGGCGGGCCACGCGGGCTGCGAAGCCGCGCTTGCCTGCGCCCGCATGGGGCTGGAAACCCTGCTGCTCACGCTGGATGTGAACAGCGTCGCCCTGATGCCCTGCAACCCCGCCGTCGGCGGCACCGGCAAGGGCCATCTGGTGCGGGAGCTGGACGCGCTGGGCGGGCAGATGGGGCTGGCCATCGACCGTACTTTTTTGCAAAGCCGGATGCTCAACATCGGCAAAGGCCCCGCCGTGCACAGCCTGCGCGCGCAGGCGGATAAGCGCCGCTACCATGAGGAGATGCTCGCCACCCTGTTTACCACCGACCACCTTACGGTTCGGCAGGGCGAGGCGATGGACATCCTCACCCAAAACGGGCAGGTTTCCGGCGTGAAAACCATGACCGGGGATGTGGTGCCCTGCCGCGCTTGCATCGTGTGCGGCGGCGTGTACCTGAAAAGCCGCATCATCATCGGCGAATACTCCAAAAACAGCGGCCCGCAGGGGCTTCTTCGCGCTGAGGGGCTTAGCGAATCGCTGGAAAACCTCGGCTTTGCCCTACGCCGCTTCAAAACCGGCACGCCCGCCCGGCTGGATGTGCGCTCCATCGATTTTGACGAGATGGAGCCGCAGGAGGGCGACGACCCGATCACCCCGTTTTCGTTTCTCACCGTGGCGCAGGCGCCGGAGTGCGGCGTAGCCTTCCCCATGGTCAACCGCCGCCGCTGCTACTTAACCTACACCAATGAGGAAACGCACAGCATCATCCGCGAAAACCTGCATTTAAGCCCCATGGTGCGCGGAGACATCAAGGGTACGGGCGCGCGCTATTGCCCGAGCATCGAGGATAAAATACGCAAATTCCCGGATAAGGACCGCCACCAGATTTTTCTGGAGCCGGAGGGCCTCAACTCGCCGGAATGGTACCCGCAGGGGCTTAGTTCCAGCCTGCCGGAGCGCGTGCAGTGGCCCATGTACCGCACCCTGCCCGGCCTGCACCGCGTGGTACTGACCCGGCTGGCCTATGCCATTGAATACGACTGTATCGACCCGACCGAGCTGCGCCTCACGCTGGAAAGCCGCCGCGTGCCGGGGCTGTACTTCGCCGGGCAGGTCAACGGCACCAGCGGGTATGAGGAAGCCGCCGCGCAGGGCCTTCTTGCGGGCATTAACGCGGCGTGCAAGCTGCTGGAGCGCGAGCCGCTGATCCTCACGCGGGATATGGCCTACATCGGCGTGATGGTGGACGACCTGACCGTGAAGGGTGTGGACGAGCCGTACCGCATGATGACGGGGCGCGCCGAGCACCGCCTGCTGCTTCGGCAGGACAACGCCGACCTGCGCCTGACCGAGCTGGGCGTGCGCTGCGGGCTGGCAAGCGAACACCGTTTACAGTTGATGGAGCGCAAGCGCAAAGCGACTGAAAACCTGACCCGGCGCCTGAACGAGCTGCGCCTGAAAGCCACGCCGGAGCGCAACGCGTGGCTGGAAAGCCACGGCGAAGCCCCCAGCGAATTAAGCTATTCGGCCACCGAGCTGCTGCGCCGCCCGAAGATCGACCTTGACGCTCTTGCGCAGATGCTGCCGGAGCTGGACGAATCGCCCGCCGACGCGCGCGCGCAGGCGGAACTGAACGTGAAGTACGAAGGCTATCTGGAAAAGGAGCGCCAGCAGGTGGCCCGCGCACGGGAGACCGAAGCGTGGCTGATCCCCGAAAAGCTGGATTACGCCGATATTACCAGCCTGCGCATCGAGGCGCGGCAAAAGCTGACCGCCCGCAGACCGCGCAGCCTGAGCCAGGCCGGGCGCATCCCCGGGGTGAACCCGGCGGACGTCGCCGTGCTGATGATCTGGCTGAAAAAGCTTCGGGATGAGGAGAAGCGGAAACCATCGACTTGACCGTTTTCCCCGCTTGTAACGCATCGCCCATGCGGCAGTTTAATCCCTGCCCTCGCCATGGAATATCCGTGCGATACCGATACGCCTTCTGCCTCCTTCGTAGCCAAGGCGCTCGCGGTTCCTGCCGTATCGAAGCCCGGCAGCTATACGGCCTCTCTGCCGGAGCAGCCGACGCTGAACCTGTTGAAGCCCATGATAACGGCCGCCGAAACGGCCCCGCAACAAGCTGATAAAGCTGCTTGCTTTTCAACCGATAAACGCCGCCTTTCCTAAAGAAAGGCGGCGTTTCGTGTACGGATTGTTCCGGGAACGTTCCGGTTTAATTGTTCTTATCCTTGCCGGAGCAGCCAACGTGCTTCAGGTACGCGGTGGGGCTCATGCCCACAACATGCTTGAACTGCTTGCTGAAGTGATAGGGATCGGGCATGCCGATCTCGATGCCGGTCTGCTTCACGTTCATGCCGCCCCGCAGCAGCGTTTTGGCGCGCTCCATCTTCAGGAACTGCAAATAAGCCAGCGGGGGAATGCCCAGCTCCGAGGAGAAACGCTTGCGGAACGTCTCCACCGGCATGCGGCTGATGGCCGCCATATCCGCCAGCGAGAACGAATCCCGATACTGGCAGGCGCGCATGGTATCCACCACGCGGGCGATTTCGTGGCTCAGCGTAGCGCTCATGGCGACGCTCTGGCCGCTGTGGGCGGCCAGCAGGCCCCACAAAAGCTGGCCCAGCTGGAAACTCGCATCGCTGCTGCCCGTGTGGCGCACCAGCACCTGCACAATCTGCCGGGACAGGATTACCTGCGAAGGCAGCGTGCCCTGCCGGGCGGGCACATCGTTAAAGGCGTTCATTTCCTTCAGGAAATCCGAGCTCAGCGGCCCGTCGATCGTCAGCCACAGCAGGCGCGCATCCCGCGCGTTTTTCAGCCCACAGCCCTCGGTGTTGGGCGGGATTACCATGCACTCGCCCTTGCTCAGCTCGGTTTCCTCATCCCGCAGGGTGAAGCACGCGGCGCCCTCGTCCACGATCATCCACAACCATTTATCACAGGTGTAGAGCCGATAGTTTTGCTGCTGCAGTATCGCGCTGCCGGCGCTGTGTATCCAAACGCCGCTCGCCTCCACCAACGGAGCCGGCATGTGGGTGCCCTGTACAAACACGCCGGGATCGCCATCGTTAATCACCGGCGGTTTGGGTATAAACTGAATACAAGCCACTTCGTTTCCTCGCTTTCCATATGCGTCCGCCCCGTGCAGAGCGGACAAGGTTCGGCGCACAGCGTGAAAGGCGCATGTTTCGTGCGGCAAACACCAACATTATACGTTCCCTTTGGTTTGTTGTCAATTCCAGCATGGGAAGAAATCCCCGAATCCTCCCCTTTTTCTACAGGAAAAAAATAATATTAAAACCAACAGAACCGTATATATCAAAGCCGTTCAGCAAGTTTACTAAAATTTAGCATGTAATATTAGTCTACCTGTCGGCTCAAATTGACATTCTATTTTCTGTCGGCCGCAGGCATATGAAAACTTTTTCTATTTTGTTACCAGCCAGGGGTCCTCCGTAACATGGCGGTCGTCAATCCATTCCGAGTAGCACAGCCGCACGGTGAGCAGGCTCAGCAAGCCCACATCGTTGCTTACAGGCCGGTTATTGCAGCCGTTGGTCAGCATCACCACGCCGGTTCGGTCGGTCGGGTCGAAGTAGGCGGTGCAGAGCATGCCGTTTGCCTTGCCGCCGTGGCCGTACATTGTCCGGCCCTCAACCATCACGTCCTGCAGCGGGATCATATTCAGCCCCCAGTCGCTGTTGCCCGTTACCGAGCCGATTCCGTTCTGGGGCGTCCGCATCAGCGTGACCGTGCTCTCTTTCAAAAGTCTTGTATCGCCGTAAACGCCCCCGTCGCAGAGCACAATCAATAGTTTTGCCAAATCCGGAGCGGAAATCGTCAGCTTGCCCGCGGTAATCACATAGTCCAACATGGGTTCCGGCACAGTTTTTGCCCAGCCGTCCTCCCGTACGGACGACGTTTTCCTTTTGGAGGGCATGGCGTACGTATCCGACACCGTCGCGTCGGCGGGCAGCAGTTCCCCCTGATACCCCGCCGTGATGCCCAACGGCTCGAAAATTGTTTGGTTCATATATTCGTCCACCGTCTGCCCCGTCAGGTTCTCGATGATCACACCCAGCAGCCCGCCCCCGAAATTGGAGTATTCGTGCGTCGTGCCGGGTTGCCCGTTTTGGTAGAACAGGTAACGGCAGCTGTCCTTCCCCAGCAGCTCGTTAAGCGGCGTGCCCTTTCCCTGAACCGCCAGCCTGTAGTAACCGCTGTCCCGCAGTCCGGCGGTATGCGTCATCAGTTGGCGCAGGGTCAGTACCGCGTCGGGGTAATACGGATTGCGAATGGTTTCGCCGATCAGCTCGGACAGATCCTCGTCCAGTTCCGCATAACCGTCTTCCACCAGCCGCATAATCCCCATGGCCGTCACCATTTTGCTGATCGACCCGACCCGAAACATCGTTTCCGGGGTAATGGCGTCGCCTTTCGGTTTGATGACGCCGTAGCAGTACGTATGGGTTATCGCGCCGTTTTCGATCACGCATACGCAAGCCCCCAGGGTTTTGAAACGCTTAAACAGCGCATCCAGCTTTTGCTGCGCGCTCAGCGTACCGTCGTCCTGCAGGGTAGAAAGCGCGGCTTCCTCCTGCGCTTTCTGCGCGTCGGTCACTTCCTCGTTTGCGTCCTCTTCCGTACCGGTTAAAGGCGGTTCCGTAACAACTGCGGTAAACGCCGGGTCGGCCGTTTGTTCCGCGGCCGCGGTTAGCCCGGGGGAAAGAAGCACGATCACTGCCAACAGCACGGCGGCGCATCGCCAATACCCTTTCATTCGGTTATCGCCCTCCTTTCCGCATTCTCCGGTAAAAAAGGGCCCGGCGTTATGCCGGACCCGCTTTGCGCTATTCAAGAAAACCGTAACCCGGCCCAACAGCAATCCCGTTGTGTGGCGCGCGCAGATTTCCTGACGGTTTTTCCGGAAAACCGAAAGGTGCGAACCTGTGCGCCGCCGCGCGGGATTTGCGCGTTTTACCGGTTAGATGTTGCAGGGTTTGGCGTTGCTGCTGTACAGCCTGCGCAGGGTGTCCTGCCCAGCCACGCCGTCGATGGTGAGGCCGTTCACTTCCTGGAACAGCATCACGGCGTCCTTCGTGGCCTCGTCGTACGTGCCGGTAATGTTGCCATCGTAATACTGAAGCTCATACAGCGTATACTGCAGGTTCTTCACCGACGTCCCCGTGGAACCCAGCTGCAGTTTGGTATACGAACCGCTTTCGCTGGTGCCGCCGTACAGCAGCCGCTGGGTGGTCGGCCCGGCTACGCCGGTAACGCGCAAGCCCTTGGCCGACTGGAAGCTCTTCACGGCTTCAACGGTCTTCGAGCCGTAGTCCCCGTCCAGCGCGCTGCTATAGTAGCCAGTGCTGGACAGCGCGCTTTGCAGCGCGGTTACATTGGCCGTGGACGTCGATGTGGTGCTGGAAATGGTGGAGTACCCGTTGGTGGATGCGCTTTGCGCATACGTGTCGGGGTCGGTACCCGAGCTGCTGCTGCCGCCCGTGCCCGTAGCGCTATACAGCGCGTTCAGCGTCGCTTTCCCTGCGATACCGTCGGCCGTCAGGCCGTGATCCACCTGGAAGGCCTTCACGGCCGCTTCGGTTCCATCACCGTAATCGCCGTCAACCGAGCCGGTATAGTACCCAAGTTCCTTCAGTTTCGATTGCAGGGCGCGCACGCCGCTCCCATTCATGCCGGGTTTCAGCGAACCCAGATTGGCAACGACCGAACTGGCCTTTTTCGCCGAGGACGAGTACAGCTTGGTAAGCGTGGTCGGCCCGGCAATGCCGTCCGAATAAATGGAGTTGCGCTTCTGGAAGGCGACAACCGCCGCTTCGGTCGTTTCGGCAAAAGTGCCATCCGCGGTGCCGCTTAAGTAGCCCAGCACAATCAGCCGGTTTTGCAGTATTTTCACCTGCGCGCCCGTTGAGCCGAGCTTCAAATAAATCGTTGTTTTTCCGTTGGTATAGCTGTTGGTGGTCGAGCTGGTGGAACTGCTGGAGCTGCTCGAACTGCTGCTGGAACTGGAGCTGCTGCTGGAGCTGCTCGAACTGCTGGTGCTGCTTTTGGGGACGGCATAATAGCCGTATACGGCTTCCTGCGTTTTCGTGCCGGCCACGCCGTCCGCGGTCAGGTTGTTGGCCGCCTGGAAATCCT
>JAQUXV010000070.1:6454-10034 GCA_028692205.1 Eubacteriales bacterium | reverse complement strand
CGCTCTGTTCCCGCTGCCGCTTGATGCTTTGCACGCAGGAAACGAAATAATCCTTGTCCCGCATGGCCTCAATGCCCGCGAGCAGGGTCAGGTTGTTGATGGAGTAGGGGTGGAAGGAATGCTTGATGCGGTTCAGATCGTCCACAATCTCCGGCGAAGCCAGCGCGTAGCCGAGCCGCCCTCCCGCCAACGAGCGGGATTTGCTGTACGTGCGAACGATCAGCAGATTCTTATATTTCGCAAGCAGCGGCACGCAGGATTCCTCGCTGAAATCCACATAAGCTTCATCCACCAGCACAACGCTGTCCGGGTTGCCCTGCAGAATGCGCTCCACCTCGGATACCGGCAGCGCGAGCGACGTGGGCGCGTTGGGGTTGGCGAAGGCCACCAGCTGCCCCTGCGCAAGAAATTTCTCCACCGGCAGTGTATAATCCTTGTTCAGCGGCACCAGCGTGGGGGTGATGCGGAACAGTTGGGAGTGCACGCGGTAGAAGCCGTAGCTCACATCAGGGATGGTCACGCCGCGCGTTTCGTCGGCATAGGCCATAAAGGCGAACCCCAGCACCTCGTCCGAGCCGTTGCCCACGAACACGCTTTTCGGCGACACGCCGTAGGTTTCGGCAATGGCTTCGCACAGGGATTTTGCCAGCGGATCGGGGTACAGGTTCAGGCGCGCGACATTTTCGCGGCTGATCGTGTCCAGCACCCGCGGGGAGGGCGGAAACGGGCTTTCGTTGGTATTCAGCTTCACGTATCGCCGGTCCTGCGGCTGTTCGCCGGGCACGTAGGGGTCCAGCGTTTGCAGACGCGGCAAGAGATAATTGCTCATAGCTGGTCCTCCATGCGAACGGCGATAGCATTAGCGTGGGCGGTCAGCCCCTCGCAGTCGGCGAAGCGGCGTACGTCGTCGCCGACCCGGTTCAAAGCCTCGCGAGTGTAATACAGGTAGCTGGAGCGCTTGGTGAAATCATCCACACCCAGAGGGGAGGCGTAGCGCGCCGTGCCGGAGGTGGGCAGCGTGTGGTTGGGGCCCGCCAGATAATCCCCCAGCGGTTCGGGGCAGTAGCGGCCTAGGAAGATGCTGCCCGCGTTGGTCAGCAGCGGCAGAAGCGCGAACGGATCGTCCGTGCTCACTTCAAGGTGCTCGGGCGCGATGCCGTTGGCGATCGCCGCGGCGGTTTGCAGATCGGGCACGACGATGATGCGGCTGTTATCGTCGATGGAAGCGCGGGCGATATCGGCGCGGGAGAGCGCGGCGAGCTGCGTTTCCACTTCCGCCTGCACACGAACGGCAAAATCCTCGTCGGTCGTCACCAGCCAGGCGGCGGCAAGCCGGTCGTGTTCGGCCTGGCTCAGCAGGTCGGCGGCAATGTGGACGGGGTTGCTGCCCGCGTCGGCAATCACTAGGATTTCACTAGGGCCGGCGACCATATCAATGTCGGTTAACCCCTGTGCGTAACAAAGCTGTTTGGCGGTCGCGACGTAGATGTTGCCGGGACCGACGATTTTATCCACGCGCGGCACGCTGTTTGTGCCGTAGGCCAGCGCGGCAACGGCCTGCGCGCCGCCCAGCTTGACCACGGTGGAGACTCCGGCGATCTTGGCCGCCGCAAGAATAATATCGGGCACGCCGCCCTGCGCGTCCGGCGGGGTGGTGATGACGATTTTGGAAACGCCCGCGATTTTGGCGGGAATCGCCGCCATGAGCACGGAGCTGGGGTAGCGCGCCGTGCCGCCGGGTACGTACATCCCCACGCTGCCAAGCGGCAGAACCCGCTGGCCTATCACCACGCCGTCCTCTTTGGCGTCGATGAAGCCCGTACGCTTTTGCTGCGCGTGGAACCGCGCGATATTATCGGCCGCAAGCCGCATGGTGCTTAGCAGTTCCGGGTTCACCCGCTCCACAGCGGCGTCGATTTCCGCCTGCGTGACCAGCAAACTCTGAGGGCGAACACCGTCGAATTTCTCGCAATAATCCAGCACGGCTTCCTCGCCGCGTTCCCGTACCTGCGCAAGCACGTCGCTGACGACGGTGGTCACGTCCCGGCTGGGCTGGGAAGCGCGGTTAAGCAGCGTTTCCACCGGCTGGCCCTGATAACGGATGATGCGGATCATGCTTTTTCTCCTTTGATTTCAGTTGCCTGCAGGGCGGCCACCAGCGGATTGATCTCGCCAAATTTGAATTTCATGGAGGACTTGTTGGCGATCAGCCGCGCGCTGATGGGCAAAATCTCCTCAATGACTTCCAGACGGTTCTGCTTGAGGGTCGTGCCGGTTTCCACAATATCCACGATCACGTCCGAAAGCCCGAGAATCGGCGCAAGTTCAATGGAGCCGTTGAGCTTGATGATTTCGATATCGCGGCTCTTGCTTGCGTAATAACGCTTGGCTATATTGGGGTACTTGGTTGCCACCCGAAGCGGAGAGGAGAGATCCTCCCGGAAGTCAACGGACGCGGCCACGCACATGCGGCAAACGCCGAAACCCAAATCCAGCAGCTCGTATACGTCGTTGCCGCCTTCCAGCAGCACGTCCTTGCCCACGACGCCCACGTCCGCCGCGCCGTGCTCCACATAGATGGGCACGTCGCTGGGCTTTACCAGCAGGTATTGCAGCTTTCCGTTCTCGTCGCCAAGCACCAGCCGACGGTCATCCTGCTCCATGGCCTTGCAATCATACCCGCGGGAGCTGAACAAACGGTAAACCTTATCCCCAAGACGGCCCTTGGGAAGCGCGATATCAAGCATTCTCCGGCACCTCCCTGAAGCTTTCCCCGGCAAAGCGCATCACTTTTTCAGCGTGGAAATCGGCGGGCTTTTCCTGCGCGGCCAGCACCCGCAAACCCTGCGCGGACAGCGCGAACACTGCGGCGTTTACTTTGGCGGGGTCGTCGGCGTCGCTGTACAGGGCCAGCACATCCGCGTCCCAGGCGGGGCGGTCGGCCAGCACCCGCGTGAGCGCGTCCAGATACACGGCAAACCCGATGCCGTCGCCCTGCTTCTCGAAGCGGCGCATCAAATGGTCATACCGGCCGCCGGAAAGCACTACGCGCGGCGCACCCTGCACATAACCCTGAAAAACGATCCCGTTGTAGTAATCCAGATCGTTGAGCATGGAAAAGTCCAATAGCAGCCGGTCGCTCAAACCCACAAAGGACAATAGACCATACAGCGCTTGTAGCTCGTCCAGCGCCTGGTTCATCTCTTCGCCCACGGCGATGGTGCGGGCACGGGCCAGCGTATCGGGGAACGCACCGGACAGCTCCGCAAGCATGGCGATGCGCTCGGCATAAAACGGTGAAACACTTTCCTGCTCAACCGCGGCGGCCAACTCATGCGCGTTCTTCTGGCGGATCAGCGAAAAAAAGCGCTCTTTCTGCTCGGGCGTAAGCCCCGCGGCCTGCATCAGCCCCGAGGCGAAGCCCATGTGGCTGATATCCAACACGTAGGGCACGCCCACGGCGCGCAGGCTTTCAATCGCAAGCCGAACCACCTCGCCGACGGCGTAACGGTCCACAGCGCCCATCGCTTCCACGCCCATCTGGTCGATCTCCACAAATTCGTTGGCGGTCGGGGCAAGA
>JAQUXV010000070.1:4175-6354 GCA_028692205.1 Eubacteriales bacterium | reverse complement strand
GCCCACGGCGCGCAGGCTTTCAATCGCAAGCCGAACCACCTCGCCGACGGCGTAACGGTCCACAGCGCCCATCGCTTCCACGCCCATCTGGTCGATCTCCACAAATTCGTTGGCGGTCGGGGCAAGACGGTAAACGCTTTCCTTATAATAAACTTTCTCCAACCCCCGGCGCTCCTTGCGCGCATGTTTCACAATGGAAAGCGTAACGTCCGGCTTCAGGGCCATCAGCTTTCCATCGGGATTGGTGAAGGTGAGCACACGCTCGCACTTCAGAAAGCTCTTATTTTCCAGATAGAGCGCATATTCCTCGAACCTGCGCATGGAGAAGCGGGAATAACCGAGGCTTTCGTATAGGCTGCGCAGCCGACCCATCAGTTGTTCACGCCGCGCTTCACTGCGTTGTTCCATCGTACCCTCCGTATCCTGTCGTTTGCTTTACCAGAACAGTATAGCACAGTTCCGGGAAGCACGCGAAGAGCATAACACAGAAAAACGCTTTAGTCAAGTAACATAGTAACGTAATAATTCATTAAAATAAAATGGACATAACGAAAGACGGCCGGGATTGCCCGACCGTCTTTCGTTTGTTGATAAATCAACCTATCGATTTAATACTGGGGGAGTACGTTGGTTCCGTCCGGATAGGTAACCCAGTTCCAGTTGTCTTTGGCAATGGAGTATTCATAACGCAGCTGGCCGTTGGCATCGTAGAAGCCCGTATCGGTGGACCAGCCGGTAATGCAGAACTGCAGCACCGCCAAATTGGCAAAATTGCTCTTTTTAACAAAGGTAAAGCTGCCGTGCGACGTGCTTTCGTTCCAGGCCAAATCGTGGTCATAGGTTCCTTCGAGCACGTAGGGCGTTTTGGTGGTGCTCATTTTGATGGGCTGAAGGCTCTGATCGTAACCCAGCATGCGATAGCGTACCTGGGTGATGTTCATATTGGAAACGTTGGTAAGCCTCAGGGAAGGCTTTCCGTTGACAATGGAGACGGTTTTTACGCTGATCGCATCTGCAAGCGTCCCAACGTCGACATACAGGGTTACCGTAAAACCGCCGTCCTCGGTGGTGCCGGTAATGGTGCAGCGGCCCCATCTGCGCCCTTTGACGGAGAAACGGTTGGTGGTGCCTGTAACGGTGGCGATACCGTCGTCGCTGGTAACCCAGGTCATTTTTTTGTTGCTGGCGTCCGAAGGCTCTATCGTAGCGGTATAGGTTCTCCGGCTGCCTTTGCCGACGCGGACGTCGTGATACTTGTAGCTCACGCCGGTGACGGGTACCAGCACTTCCACCGTCGTCGAACCGCGCTTTTTGCTGCCGTCCGCAGAATAGACATATACGGTGGTCTTGCCGCCTTTCAGCCCGGTCAGAAGGCCGTTCTCATCGATGGAGGCGATTTTAGCGGTTTTGACTTTATAGGTCACGGAAGGGTCGGATGTATCATCCGGCAGGACGACGGGCGTAAGCTGTACTTTTTCGCCGATGATCACGGAATAGGCGCTCTGTGCGAAAGCGACGCTCGTAGCCAGCTGCACGCCCGAAACGGGAACACTGGCGCTGACTGTGGGAGCATCCTCACAGGTAGCCGTAATGGTAGCGGTGCCCCTTCCGGTCAAGGTGACGACGCCTTTGCTACTGACGGTGGCGATGCTCTCATCCGACGAGGACCACAAAACGGTTTTATCATTGGCGTCGGTGGGGGAGACGGTGGCTTTCAGCGTTACTTTGCGGCCTACGGCGGCAGACGCCGTTTCCGGCGAAATCGTCACGCTTTCCGGGGCCTGTAAAACGTTGATTTTGTAGGAAGCCTTGGCTTTGCCGTCCGTAGAGACGACCTTGATATAGGTGGAGCCGCGTTTCACGCCGGTTACCACGCCGTCTTCGGACACGGTGGCGATGGTGTCGCGATCGGAGGTATACGTGACGCTTTGCAGGGTCGCGTTGTCGGGCGTATAGGTGATGGTAAGCGGAAGGGTTTGGCCTACATAGACGTTTTTAGTCTCCGAGGAGATAACGACCTTCTTTACGGGAATGATAACGGACACGGGTATTGAGATGGAAACGGAAGGGTCGTACACGCTGGTAACGGTGACGCTGCACTGGCCTTCCGCTACGGCCGTCAGACGGCCTTTGGAGGAGATGGTTGCGACGCTTTCGTCGCTGACGGCGTAGGTGACGC
>JAQUXV010000070.1:0-4075 GCA_028692205.1 Eubacteriales bacterium | reverse complement strand
GAGATGGAAACGGAAGGGTCGTACACGCTGGTAACGGTGACGCTGCACTGGCCTTCCGCTACGGCCGTCAGACGGCCTTTGGAGGAGATGGTTGCGACGCTTTCGTCGCTGACGGCGTAGGTGACGCCCTTTTTCCGGGCCGCATAGGGCGCAACGGTTACCTTGACAGTGGTTGCGGCGTCCACGGACAGGAAGATGCTGTCTGCCGCGGGGGTAAGGGTAACGGCGGTTTCCTCCGCTGCCGCGAACCCGTTGACGGTGAACAGCAGGGCGATGGTTAATACGAATGCAAACCACTTTTTCATTAGGAACCCTCCATATCGGTTATTCTTTCGGTTGTCTGGCGCGAGAGACGTTTGATACGATCCAATACCCTACCGCATCGATTGTACGGCAATAATCCGTCGGTTTCACGGCAAACCCGGACAATGCTGCCGCCGGGTAACCGATTCCATCCATAACCGAAGCCGAAAATCAGTGCATGAAGCATTTGAAAACGTATGATTTACAAATTGATTATACCATAACATACGGCATGTGAACATGAGCTTGCATCAGGTTTTTACATAAAAAAAGCGCCGCGCGCCCCCAAATGGGGGCTGCGTGGCGCGAGGATGATGATGGCCGAAACACTTCAAGCAAGGGCTTTTGGCAATAAGCCGACAATTTTCTCGCATGCGTGGCCGTCGCCGAAGGGCTGCTCGTTTTTCGGCCACAGGGGCTCAAGGGCAAGTTTATGTAAAATATCCGCCTTCCGGGGTTCGGCCAGCACGTTGCACTGGCCGACCATCGTTTCCGGCCATACGGCGTAAGGGAACACGGTTACACATGGCACACCGGCGAAAAACGCCTCCCGCTGTACGCCGCCGGAATCGGTTACGATGCGCGCCGCGTTTTGCACCAGCGCTACCGACTCCAGATAGCCGAGGGGCGATAAAAAGCGCACGTTTTGCAGGCCCAGTTTTTGCTTAAGGCGGAGCGCTGCCGCGCGGTTGCGCGGATGTACGGGGTAAAGCGTCGGATGGGGCAGGCTTTCCATAGCCGAAAGGATTTCCGAAAGCGGCTCGTCGGTATGGGTATTCTCCTCGCGGTGACAGGTGAGGTAATGATAGCTTTGGGGCACGGGCACCGCTTCCCCGTCAAGGCCGGGAAGCGCCGTCGGCATTACCGCGATCTGCCGGTAATACAGAAACGCGTCTAGCATCGGATCGCCCACGAAATAGGCGCGGTCAGCCAGGTTTTCGCGCGCAAGCGCCTCCATGGCGCTCTGCACGCAGGCGAACAGCATCGTGGATGCGTGATCGGTCAGAATCCGATTGACCTCCTCGGGATTTTCAAGGCTGCCAAGGCGGTTGCCTGCCTCCACGTGCAGCACGGGAATATGCAGCTTTACCGCCGCAAGAGCGCCCGCGAGGGTGGAGTTGGTATCGCCATACACCAAAAGGGCGTCCGGCGCTTCCTTTATCAGAACTTCCTCCAGCGCCGTCAGCATCCGCGCGGTCATCTGCGCGTGCGTGCCGCCGGATATGCCCAGGTCGTAATCCGGCTTGGGAATGTGCAATTCGCTGAAAAACACGTCACTCATCATGGGATCGTAGTGTTGGCCCGTATGCACCAGCACCTCCGTATGGGTTTTCCGGAGCACGCGGGACATGGCTGCCGCCTTGATGAACTGCGGCCTTGCCCCGACGACGGTGACGATTCTCATCTGGTTTCCCCCTTTTGCAGCTGCCCGTTTGGGGTTACGTTACGTATCAACTGAAATGGTGCGCGGATGCGGCGATAGTCGTGTCCCCCGGGAGCGGGCTGCGCGTTTCGCGTTGCCGGAAGCGGCGGCCTGCTGAATAAAAGCCCTTGTGCATACCGTGACACGCAGACCGGGAGTTTTACGCAGCCGCCTATAGCTTCTCCATCAGGTTCGCAAGTAGTTCCGTGATGTGCGTGTAATCAAAATCGGCAATGGCGTTTCGATCCGGCTGAAATGCGGAGGGAGCGCCGGAAAAGCGTGCCTGATACAAGGCCAGTAGATAAGCTTTCAACGCGGGCGCATCCTTTTGCGCCTGCGCCTGTTCGTATACCGCCCCCAGGCGCGTGCGCTCCATCAACGCGCGGGCATCGCTGTTGCCGTATTCGCCGCTGACGCAGCAGAGAACGGGGCGGTCGGCCATCATGTATTCCAACAGCTTGCCGGTCACCACGCCGCGGCGCTCGGCGGTGTTCCAGGTAGCCGCCAGCAGCACGTTCGCCGCCTTTTGCAGCGCCAATGAGCGCGAACGCGGCAACAGGCCGTGATCGGTTACAAGGTTTTCAAGTTCGAAACGCGCGGCCTGCGCGGCGAACGCACGGCCCTGCCTGCCCGCGTAATGGAAGCGAATGCGCCGCTCTTCACAAAGCCCCTCGTCGATCAGCGCACGAACGGCCTGGAATACCGGCGTTAAATCGCTGTGCCCTGTGTACAGCTGGCCGCAGTAGGCGAAGGAAAGCATGTCCCTGTCTACCGGAAAAGGTTCCTGCGCAAGCAGATCTTCCCGGTCGTAACCGTTTGGGATCACCTCGCCGAAGGTTTCCAGCCCCATGAACTTTAAGAATCCGTGGGATACTGAGGTGATCGCATCGGCGTTTTGCCGCACGCGGTGCATATAGCGCGCAAGCCAGCGCTTCTGCCAGCGGAAAGGCACACTGGCCTCGTCCCGGAAATCGGCGATCCACCGGTTGGCCAATCCTTTGCGTTTCACGGCACAGGCGACGGTATGCACGCTCAGCGGGCCGTAGCAGGAAAAAACGATGTCGAAGTGCCGCCCCATGGAGGCGGCTTCCCGCAGCGCGGCGCGGGCAAAGGCCGCGTCCGCACGGTGGTACAGCCAACGGTACAGGCCGTCAAACAGGGGGTTTTTGCGAACAGGCGCCGCCGGCGCGGAGACCGGAGTAGCAGAAACGGCGGGAGGCGCGGTAGGGGAAGCGCTTTCCCGGTCGGCCTCCGCAAGCGTGTTTTCCACAATGCGCGCGCGGTCGGTCAGCGCTTTGGGGTTCGGCTCACGCAGGCTCCGCTCTTTCCACCAGCGCATCAGGCTGCGCTCCCGAACCATGCGCACGTCCGCAATCTCAGCCATGTCCCGCTCCAACAGCGGATCGCGGAGGTTATCGGTCGGCTTTCCGCACAGTACCGTAACCTCGTAGCCCATACGGGTCAGGTATTTGGCAAGTTTGGTCGGGCGCACCGCGCCGATGGCGTTTTGCGGCGCGAAATAGCGGCTAACCAGCAGAATGCTTTTACTCAAGATTTGCCGCCCCCTTCGATTGCCTCGGGAAACAGTGTTTCCAGCAGGCGGTCGCTGCGGCAGCGCTCGTTCCAGCGGGCCTGTGAGGCCGCACGCATCGCCAAAGCCTGTTCCCGCGGCAGCGCGGCGATTTGCTCCAGCGCGCCGCGTAGAGCCCCCGCGTCGGCGGAGGGGGAATAGAGCACGCCGAAGCTTTCGTCCACCAGCTCCGGAATACCGTTGATTTTCGGGGCGACGATGAGGATGCCCGCGCGCATCGCCTCCATAATGGAAACGGGCACGCCCTCGCTGCGGCTGGAATTGACAAACACGTCGAAAGGCTGCCCAGCATAATAACCTGCCACGCGTTCAGGGTTGACCGTGCCGGTAATTTCCCATGCAACCCGGTCGCCAAGCCGCTGCTTCGCGTAAGCGCGCACGGCTTCCTCGTCCGGCCCGCCGCCCATGTGCAGCCAGCGCACAGGCCCGCCCCGCCAGTTTGCCAGAGCGTCCACCAGCACGGGCAGCTGCTTGCGTTCGATAACGGCGGCGCAGCTGACGATGCGCAAAACGCCGTCCTGATAAAAGGGCGGGTCGAACCGCTCGGTTGCTTCGCCGCCGTGAGAACCCAACGCCAGCACATGCAGCTTTTCGGGCGGCAGCGCGGCGCAGGCGTTGAGGCAGTTTAACGCATCCAGACTTATGGGGTAGAGCGCGTCCAGCGTTTCCCCCAGAAATTGTTTCATTAAATAGGGGTTCATGGGGGTACAGTCGACATTGATGTCGAAGTGATGGCCCCGCGCTACGGCGCGCACGGC
>JAQUXV010000069.1 GCA_028692205.1 Eubacteriales bacterium | reverse complement strand
CTTTCCGCGCCCAACGCGTCGCCGGTCAGACCGACAACACCGTTGAAGAGGTTGCTCACGATACCGGCGGTGATCAGCAAGCTGATGCCGTTGCCGATGCCCTTTTCGGTAATACGCTCGCCAATCCACATTGCGAGGGCGGAACCACCCGCCATGCTGACGCCGACCAACACGTAGTTATACCAGCCGGACTTGATAACGCCCACGCTGGACACCAGGCCGATGGCCTGGAAAAGCGCGAGGCCGACCGTTACGTAACGGGTGATCTGCGCGATGCGCTTCTGGCCCTCCTGCCCGCTCTTCTGCATCCGTTCCAGCGCGGGAATCGCGATGGTTAACAGCTGCATAATGATGCTGGCGTTAATGTAGGGCGTGATGCCCATGGCCATGATGGTCATGTTCTGGAAATTGTTGCCCGTCATCATGTTAACCAGATCCAGCAGCGGCAGGTTGTTCGTCGCCATCTTGGATTGGACCAGGCTGTAATCTACGCCGGGAGCGAGGATTACGCCCACCAGGCGGAAGAGCAACAGCATCATGAAGGTGTAGATCAGCTTTTTACGGATGTCGTCTACCTTCCACGCGTTGCGCAGCGATTCCCAGATCGAGGGATTGTTTTTGTTTCCCCTGGGCATCTTAGTTCACCTCGGCTTTCCCGCCGAGGGCTTCAATCTTCTCTTTCGCACTGTCTGAAAATTTGTCGGCCTTAACGGTGAGCTTCTTGGTCAGCTCCCCGTTGCCCAGGATCTTTACGCCGTCCATGACCTTGGAAATCAAGCCGGCTTCCTTGAGCGTTTCGGCCGTCACGACAGTTCCGTCTTCAAAGATCTCCAGTCTCCCAACGTTTACAGTGGCATATTCAACGCGAAACTGGTTGTAAAAACCACGTTTCGGCACGCGGCGGTACAGAGGCATCTGGCCGCCTTCAAACCCGGGGCGCTTGCCGCCACCGGAGCGGGCTTTGGCGCCTTTGTGGCCCTTACCGGAGGTTTTGCCCAATCCGGAACCCACGCCTCTGCCGAGGCGCCGGGGCGCGGTGGTGGAACCTGCGGCGGGTTGCAACTCGTGCAGTTTCATTGGCAATCCCCTCCTCAGTCGCTAATCTCTTTAACGTCGATCATGTGTTGCACACGGAAGATTTGCCCGCGGATGCAGGGGTTGTCTTCCTTGATTACCGTCTGGCCCACCTTGCGGAGGCCCAGGGCGGCCACAGTGTCCTGATGGACTTTCAGGCTGGAGATCGGCGACTTTTTAAGCGTAATCTGCAGTTTCATTTATCGTCGTCCTCCTTAGCCCAGAATTTCTTCAACGGATTTACCGCGAAGCTTCGCAACCTGTTCGGCCGAACGCAGAATTCTTAAGCCTTCCAGCGTCGACTTAACCGTGTTGATGCGATTGTTGGTGCCGTAGCACTTGGTGCGGATATCCTTAATGCCCGCCAGCTCCAGCACAGCGCGAGCCGCGCCGCCGGCGATAACGCCGGTGCCTTCGGGCGCCGGCATCAGCATCACTTTGCTAGTGCCGAAATAGCCGATAGCTTCGTGGGGGATGGTGGTTCCGGCCAGAGGCACGGTAACCAGATTTTTTTTCGCGTCGTCCACGCC
Organism: Eubacteriales bacterium; assembly: GCA_028692205.1. The sequence goes on along the minus strand of JAQUXV010000069.1, from coordinate 8,701 downwards.
TTTACGAATCGCCTCGGAAATTTCCGCGGCTTTTCCAATACCGGCGCCAACGCGGCCCTTCTCATCGCCTACGACGACCAGCGCAGCGAAGCGGAAGTTACGGCCGCCCTTGACAACCTTGGTAACACGGTTGATGGCGACAAGCTTCTCTTTGAACTCGCTGACCTGTTCCATGCGTTGCATGCGTTCGTCCTCCTTATTAGAAATCAAGTCCGGCTTCACGGGCGCCCGCAGCCAGTTCGGCGACGCGGCCGGTGTATACATAACCGCCGCGGTCGAAAACGACCTGCTTGATGCCCGCTTCCGTCGCACGCTCGCCGATCAGCTTACCGACGATCTTGGCGGCGCCCTTTTTATCAACGTCCTTGATCTGCTCCATCACCGCTTTTTCCTGAGTGGAAGCAGCCGCAAGCGTTACGCCTTTGGAATCGTCGATCACCTGCGCATAGATGTTGTTCAGACTACGGTACACGCTAAGGCGCGGCAGTTCCGGGGTGCCGCTGATTCTTTTGCGCACGCGCGCATGGCGGATAACACGGTCCGCATTGCGATCACGCATTTTATACATATGCGTTCATTCCCCTTTCGTTTATTTGCCGGCCTTGCCTTCCTTGCGGCGGATATGCTCGTCCGCGTACTTAATGCCCTTGCCCAGATAAGGCTCGGGTTTGCGGATCGCGCGAATATCGGCGGCAAGGTTGCCAACCTGCTGTTTGTTGATGCCCTTAACCACGATAGTGGTCTGGTTGGGCGTTTCAAACTGAATATTCTCAGGGGCTTCCAACACCACAGGGTGGGAGAAGCCAATGCTGATGTTCAGCTTTGTGCCTTCGGCTTGCGCACGGTAGCCGGTGCCGACCAACTGCAGGGTTTTGGAGAACCCGTCGGTGACACCCACGACCATGTTATGCACCAGCGTGCGGTACAGGCCGTGCATAGCCTTATGGGGTTTAGCGTCGCTCGGCCGCGTAAGGGTCAGGACGCCGTTTTCCTGTTTCAGCGTGATCTCGGGGTTGACCGTCTGGATCAACGTGCCCTTGGGGCCTTTCACCGTTACGGTGTTGTTTTCGTCCACATTGACCGTCACGCCCGCAGGGACTGTGATCGGAAGCTTTCCGATTCGGGACATTGTCTTACACCTCCATTGCGTGTCGGTTACCAGATGTAGGCGAGCACTTCGCCGCCGACCATTTGCTTGCGGGCTTCCTTGTCCGTCATCAGGCCCTTGCTAGTCGAGATGATGGCAATCCCCAGTCCGCCCAGTACTTTGGGCAGTTCACCGCTCTTGGCGTAAACGCGAAGACCGGGTTTGGAGATCTTTTTAAGCCCCGCGATCACGGGTTGCTTGCTGCCGACGTATTTCAACGTAATTTTGATGCTGCCCTGAGGACCGTCGTTAATGAAATCGACGTTCTTCACATAGCCTTCCGTAAGCAGGATCTTTGCGATCGCCTTTTTGGCGTTGCTTGCGGGAAGGACGACCGTATCGTGCTTGGCCACCTGGGCGTTGCGGATGCGGGTCAGCATATCGGCGATGGGATCGTTCATTACCATGATAGAACCTCCTTCCGTTCTTTCCCGCTTACCAGCTGGCCTTGCGTACGCCGGGGATTTCCCCTTTGTAAGCCAGTTCCCGGAAGCAGATGCGGCAGATGCCATACTTGCGGAGCACCGAGTGCGGACGTCCGCACAAACGGCAGCGCGTGTAAGCCCGAGTGGAGAACTTGGGGGCCCTTGCCTGCTTGATTTTCATACTAGTTTTAGCCACGGTTTTTTCTCCCTTCCAGCTTTACTGAGCGTACGGCATCCCGAGGAGGCGGAGCAGTTCCTTGCATTCCTCGTCGGTTTTGGCCGAGGTGACGAAAATAATCTCCATGCCGCGAATCTTGTCCACCTTATCGTAATCGATCTCGGGGAAGATCAGCTGCTCGCGCAAACCCAGAGCGTAGTTGCCGCGGCCGTCGAAGGCCTTGGCGCTCACGCCGCGGAAGTCGCGCACGCGCGGCAGGGCGATGTTGAAAAGCTTGTCAATAAATTCGTCCATGCGCTGGCCGCGAAGCGTTACCTTCGCACCCACGCTCATGCCTTCGCGAACCTTGAAGTTTGCGATGGATTTGCGGGCCTTGGTCACCATGGGCTTCTGGCCGCTGATCTGCGCCAGCTCGTCCACGGCAATTTCGAGGCTCTTGGGGTTATCCTTGCAATCGCCAAGCCCCATGTTGATAATCACTTTATGGAGCCGGGGGATCTGCATGACATTTTCGTAGCCGAATTTCTGCTTCAGAGCAGGTACGGCTTCGTTCTGGTACTTCTCCTTAATGCGGGTCGCCATTTCGCCGTACCTCCCTTACTCGATTTCCGCGCCGCAGCGTTTGCAGACACGGACGTTTTTGTAATCGGTTTCGCCCTTTTCGTTTTCGAATTGGACGGTTTTGTGACCGGTACGGGTCGCTTTGCCGCACTTGGGGCAAACGAGCATTACGTTGGACGCATCCAGGGCGCGTTCCTTCTGGTAGATTCCGCCGGGCATATCCTGCCGACGGGATTTCCGGTGCTTGCTGACGTACGCAACGCCTTCCACCATTACCTTGCCGGTTTTGGGGAATACGTTAAGCACCTTGCCCTGTTTGCCCTTAATGCCGTCTGGCCCGGAGATGACAACGACCTGATCGTTCTTCTTTACGTGAACCTTCGCAATCATTTGTCAATCCTCCATTACAGCACTTCGGGAGCCAGCGAAACGATCTTCATGAAGGCCTTTTCGCGCAGCTCACGGGCTACAGGTCCAAAAATACGGGTGCCTTTAGGCATCTTGTCCTCACCGATTAGGACGGCGGCGTTGTCGTCGAAACGAATGTAGCTGCCGTCGGGGCGGCGTTTCTGCTTGCGCATACGCACGATGACGGCTTTAACGACGTCGCCCTTTTTGACGGCGCCACCGGGGTTAGCGCTTTTTACGCTGGCCACGATCACATCGCCGATGGAACCGTCGCGGCGGAAGGAACCGCCGAGCACGCGGATGCACATGATTTCCTTAGCGCCGGAATTATCGGCCACTTTGAGTCGCGTTTGCGGCTGGATCATACGGTTTTCCTCCTTGTAGGGGTCGGAAGGCAGTAAACTGCCGACCACAAGTTTGTTTCGGAGCGCCCATCGGCGGCGGTATGTTGCCGACGAGGGCCGATACCAGTTCCAACCCAAGCCGTATCGCTACTGCCGGTGGAACCGCGGGGATAAGCGTATCCGGTTCGAAAGCGCCGCATTTCTGGCGGCAATCCCTCGTACCGTTGGCACGCTTGGGAGCTAAGCAGCAAAAACCGCTGTTACTTGGCTTTCTCGATCACTTTCACCAGGCGCCAGTTCTTGCTCTTGCTCAACGGACGAGTTTCCATTACGCGAACGGTATCACCGATGCCGCACTCGTTGTTCTCGTCGTGTGCCTTAAGCTTGCTGGTCTGGTTCATAATCTTGCCGTAAAGCGGATGACGCACGCGTTCCTGGATCTCCACGACGATGGTCTTGTCCATCTTATCGCTTACGACCTTACCGACGCGGGTCTTGCGAAGTCCTCTTTGTTCAGACATTGAAGCGGCTGCCTCCTTCATTTTGAATCAAGCTCATTACTGAGCGTCTTTCTGTTCCAGCTGACGAAGGGCGGTCATGCAGCGGGCAATGTCGTGTTTTACGCCCTTGATGACCATTGTATTCTGCAGTTGACCGGTCGCGAGCTGAAAACGAAGGTTGAACAGCTCTTCCTTGAGGTCCCGGACCTTGCCTTCAAGCTCGGTCTTGTTTAACGAGAGAAGCTCAGTTGCCTTCATTTTGCTTCACCACCCGCTTCGATGTTGTTGGCTTCACGCTTGATAATCTTCGTCTTGATCGGCAGTTTGTGGCCGGCCAGGCGGAGCGCTTCCAGCGCCATATCGTCGCCTACGCCCGCGACCTCGAACAATACGCGGCCGGGTTTCACGACGGCTACCCAGTACTCGGGGGAACCTTTACCGGAACCCATGCGGGTCTCGGCGGGCTTCTCAGTAACAGGCTTGTCGGGGAAAATCTTGATCCACACCTGACCGCCGCGCTTAGTGTAGCGGGTCAGGGCGATACGAGCGGCTTCGATCTGCTGGCTGGTGATCCACGCGGGCTCCAGCGCAACCAGACCATACTCGCCGTATGCGATAAAGTTGCCGCGGTGGGCCTTGCCCTTCATGCGACCGCGGAACACGCGACGGCGCTTGACTCTTTTCGGCATCAACATGGTTTATTTGCCTCCTTCGCTGGCGGCGGCGGCCTGCGTTTTCTTGGGCTTGGGCAGGCGCTGGCCCTTGTAGACCCACACCTTCACGCCCAGGCGGCCGTAGGTGGTTTTTGCTTCCGCGAAACCGTAGTCGATATCGGCGCGAAGCGTTTGCAGCGGAATGGAACCCTGATGATAATGCTCGGTACGGGCAATATCGGCGCCGCCCAGACGGCCGCCCACGGAGCACTTCATACCCTTGGCGCCGGCTTTCATGGCGCGCTGCATGCTCTGCTTCATCGCGCGGCGGAAGCTGATGCGGCGCTCCAGCTGCTGGGCGATGCTTTCCGCCACAAGCTGGGCATTGGTTTCGGGAACCTTGATTTCCATGATATTGATGTTGGCGGGCTTGCCCAGGAACGTGTCGATGTCACGCTTTAGGGCTTCGATGCCCGCGCCGCCGCGGCCGATGATCATACCGGGCTTGGCGGTGAAGATGTTAATGGTGATGCGATTGGCGCTGCGCTCGATATCAATGTGGCTGATACCGGTTGCGTAATACTTTTCCTTGAGCATCTTGCGAAGCTTGTGGTCCTCAATGAGGTTGTCCGCAAAATCTTTTTTGCCGGCGTACCAGCGGGTGCTCCAGTTGAAGATCACGCCAACGCGAGCGCCGTGGGGATTAACTTTCTGACCCATTACGGTACCTCCCTACCTTACTTCTGGTCCAGCACCACGCTGATGTGGCTGGTGCGCTTGAGCATGGGTGACGCGCTGCCGCGGGAACGGGCAACGAAGCGCTTCAGCGTGGGGCCGGGATTGGCGTACACTTCCGCAACGTAGAGGGATTTGCGATCCAGCTCGTTGTTGTTTACGGCGTTCGCGATAGCGCTGTTGAGCAGTTTCAGCACAACGGGCGCGGCCGCATTGGGGGTAAACTGCAGGATCGCCACCGCGTCATCCACCGACTTCCCACGAATCAGGTCAACGACAATCGTTACCTTCCGGGAAGAGATGCGTACGTATCTGGCGTGGGCGGACGGACGAGTGTCACGGGCCGCCATATGGGCCTGCGCCCTTTTTTGGATATTGGTTGCCATGTGTTTTACTCAACTCCTTCCGCTTACTTGCCTGCGGCTGCCTTCTCACCGGCATGGCCGCGGTATGTACGGGTGGGGGCGAATTCGCCCAGCTTATGCCCTACCATGTCCTCGGTGATGTAGACCGGCACGTGTTTACGACCGTCATGCACCGCAATGGTGTGGCCCACAAAATCGGGGAAGATGGTAGAGGCGCGAGACCAGGTCTTCACGACCGCCTTCTTGCCCGCGTTGTTCATTTCCGTAACGCGCTTCAGCAGCGCGGCTTCCACGTAGGGTCCCTTCTTAATGGAACGGCTCATGGGTTGTTTCCTCCTTCCTTGGATGCGTTAGGCTTACTTGCCCGCGCGCTTTACAATGAGCTTGTTGGAGTACTTCTTGTGCTTGCGGGTTTTAAGACCCAGCGCAACCTTGCCCCACGGGGTCACAGGCGCGGGCATACCGACGGGGCTCTTGCCCTCGCCGCCGCCGTGCGGGTGATCGCAGGGGTTCATCACAACGCCGCGAACGGTGGGGCGGATGCCCATGTGACGGGTGCGACCGGCTTTGCCGATGCGTACGTTTTCGTGGTCGGAGTTGCCGACAACGCCGATGGTCGCCAGCGCGTTCAGCGCAACCTTGCGCAGTTCGCCGGAAGGCAGGCGGATCAGGCCGTAACCATTTTCCTTAGCCATCAGCTGCGCGCTCATGCCAGCGGAGCGGGCCATCTGGCCGCCACGGCCCGGCTTGATTTCCACGTTGTGGATCAGCGTACCGACGGGAATGTTCTCGATCGGCAGCGCATTGCCGGGCATGATGTCGGCGGTAGCGCCGCTCACCACGGTATCGCCGACATTCAGGCCGTTAGGCGACAGAATGTAGCGCTTCTCGCCATCGGCGTACGTCAGCAGGGCAATGAACGCGCTGCGGTTCGGATCGTACTCGATGGTGGACACCTTGGCGGGAATGTCCAGCTTGTTGCGCTTGAAGTCGATTATACGATACTTGACTTTGTTGCCGCCGCCCTGATGGCGAACGGTAATTTTGCCCTGTTTATTGCGGCCGGCGTTCTTTTTCTTGTACTCCAGCAGCGATTTCTCGGGCTTATTGGTGGTAATCTCCTCGTACGTCAGCACCGACATAAAGCGGCGAGCGGGCGAGGTAGGCTTGTAGACGCGAATCGCCATTTTAATCTTGTCCTCCCTGCTTTATTCGGCCATGCCTTCGAAGAACTCGATGGGCTTGGAGTCCTCCTTGAGCGTTACGTAAGCCTTCTTGATTTCGGGGGTGCGGCCCTGCGTTTTGCCCTGACGCTTGATCTTGCCCAGCGTGCGAACGGTGTTCACCTTGTCAACCTTCACGCCCTTGAAAACGCTTTCCAGCGCGAGCTTGATTTCGGTCTTGTTGCACTGGGGATGCACCTCGAACACATAGCGCTTGTCGGTGAAGCCCTCGTAGGCTTCCTCGGTCAGCACCGGACGGATGATTACGTCGTGCGGATTTTTCATGCGTAAACCTCCTCTACGCCCTTGAGGGCTTCCTGCGTGAGGATGATTTTGCCGGCCTTCAGAATGTCGTACACGTTGAGGGTGTTAACATAGGAGGTCTGCAGCTTCTCGATGTTGCTGCCGGCGCGGCGCAGTGTTTCATCGCGGCCGGGCAGTACCAGCATGGTGGTGTTCTTGAGCTCGAAGTTGCTCAGGAATTTCACCATCAGCTTGGTCTTGGCTTCGTCGAGCTTGAGGCTGTCGATCACGATGATGTCGCCGTCCATCAGCTTGGAGGTCAGCGCGCTTTTGAAGGCGAGCCGACGCACCTTGCGGGGAACATTGATCACATAATCGCGGGGCTTGGGCGCAAACACAACGCCGCCGTGCTTAAACTGGGGCGCGCGGTTGCCGTGATGGCGGGCGTTACCGGTGCCCTTCTGGCGGTAAATTTTCCGGCCGCCGCCGCGAACTTCGCCGCGGGTGAGGGCGCTCTGCGTGCCCTGACGCTGATTGGCCAGAATGGAGCGCACAACGAGGTGCATGGCAGGCACATTGACGGGAGCCGAGAAAATTTCCTCGCTCAGCTCCACTTCGCCGATGGCCGCGCCTTCCATATTATAGAGTGCAGTCTTTGGCATGGATGTTTTCCTCCTTCATTCGAGCCTTACATCAGGCGCCCTTGATGGCGTTGCGTACCAGCAGCAGACCGCCGTTGGGGCCGGGCACCGCGCCCTTGATGAGGAGCAGGTTGCGTTCGGCGTCGATCTTGACAATTTCAAGATTCTGCACCGTTACGCGCTCCACGCCGTAATGGCCGGGCATGTGCTTGTTTTTGAACACGCGGGAAGGATCGGAGTTCGCGCTCATGGAACCCACGCCGCGATGGTATTTGGAACCGTGGGCCATGGGGCCGGTGTGCTGGTTCCAACGGTAAATAGCGCCGGTGAAGCCGCGGCCGCGGGTGATGCCGCTGACGTCGATTTTCTCGCCCGCTTCGAACTGGGTGACCGTCAGTTCGTTGCCAACTTCCATCTCCGCGGCGTTATCCAGGCGGAATTCGCGCAGATGACGCGCGGGGGCGATGCCCGCTTTTTTGAAATGGCCGGTCAGCGGTTTGTTAACCAGCTTTTTGGCACGGTTTTCGGGATAAGTGTCGAAACCAACCTGTACGGCTTCATAGCCGTCGCTTTCGACGCTCTTTTTCTGCACTACCTTGCAGGGGCCAGCCTCCACCACGGTCACGGGAACGAGGCGGCCGTCATCGGTGAAGACCTGCGTCATGCCGATCTTCTTGCCTACGATCGCTTTTTTCATGATAGCGTACCTCCTGCTTAATTGTTCAGCTTGATTTCGATCTCGACACCGGCAGGAAGATCGAGCTTCATCATTGCGTCCACGGTGCGCGGATTGGGGTTGAGAATGTCGATCAGGCGCTTGTGGGTGCGCATTTCAAACTGTTCGCGGCTATCCTTGTACTTATGCGGCGCGCGAAGAATGGTAACGATCTCCTTCTCAGTAGGAAGGGGGATGGGACCGGACACCCTGGCGCCCGTCCTTTTCGCGGTCTCCACGATCCGCTCGGAGGACTGATCGATCAGGTTGTGCTCGTAAGCCTTCAGCTTGATACGAATCTTCTGGTTGGCCATTTTTGAACCTCCTTGACTTTCGTCTCAAGTACACCGCTCCGGGCGTGTCCATCAGCTGCTTTTCGATAGGCGAGATCGCTCTCGCCCCGGCGTCATTCCCGCAAGAACCCGCTCAAAGCTTCCGGCCGCGCATGCGGTGCCTTAAGTCCGTCGCCCGATTTCCGGGCTGGTCCACGATAATTACCCGCCATGGCCATGGCGGCAACTTATCGCTTCATCCCTGAACAGACAGCGTTTAAGATTATATCG
>JAQUXV010000068.1 GCA_028692205.1 Eubacteriales bacterium | reverse complement strand
GCCGACCGGATGATACAGGTCGTCGGTCACAGGCAGTTCCGTCGTATCCAGTTGATAGACCGAAGAAAGCCGGAACGGCGCCCGGCCCTGCGCGGCAGGCATATGCAGCGATGTGCGGCCTGCTGTGTGGGATAGCATGCTTCGCATGGGCCTATGCATCCGAAGCGCCTCCCTCAGGTTATTTGCGATACCATAGCATAGCAAAAAAAACAACGTCTTGCAAGCGTCGCTTTCATTTCCGGTCACCCGGTTTTACCGGGCCGCGTTCGTCAAAAACCAACCGCTTGTCAGCCGCCCCGCTTTCCGATATAATAAAGATTAGCGCGCGCCGTTGTCGACGTCGCCGTGAAGGGTCCTGTTTAGGCGGGCAGATAAGCCCGCCGTCGGGAAGTTTTTTGAAGGAGAGCCTATGCAAAGGGTGAAAAAGCGTAAGCGCTGGCAATCCATCCTGATCCTGGTTGCGATTCTGGCGGGGATTGCCGCCGTGGTCACATCGGCCGTCTTGCTCATCGGTCGGCGGCCCACCAGCAACGTAACCGCTTACCGCCTGCCCTGCCAATATAACGACAGCATCAAACCGTTCGGTTCAAACGTATTATATTACGACGGCGTCAGCATCCACTGTATGAGTAATACGGGCGCGGTGCGCTGGTCGTTTCAGTTGGGCTCCAACGCCGGGTTCGACTGCACCGACGACGTGGTTGCCGCGTGGGCGGGCAACACCATTTATATTATCGATAAAAATGGCAATTCCACCTACAACGACAACCTTGGCGAGCCGATTCAGTTTGCGCGTGCGGGAAAACAGTACGTCGCGGCCGTAATCGGCGACACCACATCGCCGCGCCTTGTGGTAAAAGATCACGAGGGTGCCCACATGGACGAGGAAGCCGACGCCTACGATAATCTCATTATTCTGGACGTTGGTTTTTACGGCAAGAACGGCGAATATATGTGGACGCTGTCGCTGGATGTTTTCAGCACCGCCGCCAACACCATACTGAATACCTTCGAAGTCGGTAAAATGAATACCGGCGAGGTATCGCTGGGCAGTTCCATCACCTATGCCGTGCTGTATGAAAACAGTGTTCTCCGCGTGATCAACACCCGTAAAATGCTCAGTTTCAACTACCGCGGCACCGAGAACACCGATTCCAGCGTACTGGTGTACGGCTGGCGGCTTATCGGCAGCGAGATCCCCGAAAAAGGCAACGCGCTGATGCTTTTCGCCCCCACCGCGCAAACGGACAGTGATTACGACATCCGTGAGCTTCGCGTGATCAGCGGCAGCGCAGACAGACGTTACAGCCTTCCGGATACCTGCATCGGCGCGGCGGTATGGAACAAAAACATCTACGCTGTCAGCGCCGGGTCACTCTATCGCGCTTCCATGGAGGACAATCGCTTTTCCGAATATGAGCTGCCGTTGGACCAGCCTGCCGACCGCTTCATAGGCGTGCTGAGCGACGGGCATGTCCTTGTCGCGTGCGGCGACGAGGTTTATATTTGCTCTCTGCCACAGGTATCGCGCTACTAACGGTTCCCCGGCGAAGCAAACGGATTGCGGCGCGCGCCTGCGTGCCGGAAGGAGTGGAACTTCGTGAATGTAATTGATATCAGTATTATTCTTCTGATTGCGTTGTGCGTACTGTTCGGTTTTTACCGGGGTTTTCTGCAATCGCTGCTCAACCTTGGCGGAAGCCTGCTTTCCTTTGCGGGCGCGTTTTGGCTGTTTCCAAAGCTTGCGGACGCCGTAAGCGGAAATACGCAGATTGTACGCCTTATCAGCAGCTACACGGATTCCGGCAGCCTGCTGGGTGATTTGGACCTGAGCAGCCGGGCGGTGGATACCCTAAGCGCCAGCAATATAGAAGCAATTGTCTCCAAAGCCAATCTGCCGGATCCCGTGGGCAAGCTTTTGCAGGCCAACCTGACCGAAAAAGTGTTCAGCCCGTTGGGAAATCTGGCAACCAGCGTCGGCGATTACGTAAATCAGACCATCCTTTCGGTCAGCATCAATGTGCTTTGCTTTATCGTATGTTTTCTGGCATGCTTTATTGTTATCACGATTCTCATCAACCTGCTTCGCACAGTGTTTCGCTTTCCGGTGCTCAAGCAGCTGGATTGGTTGGCGGGCGGCGTTTTCGGTTTCGCCATCGGCTGCGTTCTCTGCTTTATCATCTTTACGTCCATGCCGCTTCTGCAAAGCGTGATTCCCATCGATCAGTTTCAGGAGCTGGTAAACCAAAGTGCGCTGGCGAAAGTATTTGAAAACGGCAACCTGATCGTTTCCATCATGAACCGCAAGTTGTAGGTCTGTGCGTGACTTTTGCTGAACAAAACACACCCGCGGGGATCATTTCCCGCGGGTGTGTTTTTTCACTTGAGCCTATCGCGCGCGATGGGTGCGGCGGTTAATTGGTCAGCCCTTCTTTGGTGCGGCCACGCTGCCCCTTTCCACCAGAAAAACGCTCATTTCCGTTTTTACCGTGCAGTGGCTCAGCCGGTCGACAATGGTAAGCAGTGTCCTTACCGCGGTAATGCCCAACTCCTGCCGGAAAACCCGTATGGTCGAAAGCGGCGGGGAACAGAATTGGCAGATGGATACATCGTCCATACCGATCAGCGATACGTCCGTCGGTACAGAGTACCCCTTTTCCTCCAGCGCGCGCATACAGCCAACCGCCATAATGTCGTTGCCCGCGAAGAACGCCGTGGGCGGTTTTCTGCCGCTTTCCAGCAGCATTCGCATGTCGCGGTACGCGCCATCCAGCGTCGGGGTTACGCGCCATATGCTTTCCTCGTTAAAGGAGAGGTTATGCTCGGTCATGGCTGCTTCGTAACCTTTTCGCCGGTAACGCATATTGCTGAATTCCACCAGGCTGGTAATGTTGCCGATGCGCCGGTGCCCCGCCGCATACAGCGCGTTTGTCGCCTGATAACCGGCATCGTAGTTGTTCATCACCACAGCGTGTACCTGTTCGTGGCGGAACAGGTTATCCAGCGCCACCAGCGGCGAGACGCAGTTGGCAAACAATGCCAGATCCTCGGTGTACATTTCGGTTCCCAGCAGCAGAATGCCGGCGCATTCTTCCTCACAGATTGCCCGTATTCTTTCTTTATAATCGCTGTCCTGCGCAATATGAATATGGGTAATGATCATCTCATGCCCCATCGCCTGGCACTCGCGCTCCACGCTTTCCACAAGTTCCATAAAAAATTGTGTATCCATTACCACAAGCCCATGGCGCTTGAACATTACCAAGCGAACATAGCTTTTTTCAGGCGTGTTTTTATTGCTTTTGATACCGACATAGCCCATTTCTTCCGCCAGCTTCAAAATGTGGCGCGTGTTCTCCTTGCTGACTCCGGGCCGCCCGTTAAGCGCATTGCTGACCGTTGCGGGCGAAACGCCTGCCTTCGCGGCAATATCGCGAACCCTGACCTTCATAAAAGCGTTCATCCTCTCCCAAGGGAAATCCCGGCGGGTCGCGGTTGGCGCCGCTCCGAAGAAATTCTCTTGTTCCTATGATATCATATGGCTAAACAAATGCAAGTATCTGCTGAATATTTTGTAAATCATCGGCGAATCATTTACGTTTATTTCCACATGTAAATGCTCAAACGCCTGCGTATCCTTCCGAAATGACGGCTGAACGTTTATTGACACGTTTCATGCGCCATGCTATACTGAGCACACATTTATCAGCAGTTCCCAGTTTACCATTCCGCTTGTTTCGCGGTTAAAAAAGGAGCGAAACCCAATGAAAATCCTTAACTATGGCTCGATGAACATTGACAGAGTCTATGCGGTGGAGCATACCGTATGCCCCGGAGAGACCATTCTGGCCGCCGGAATGCAAATTTACTGCGGCGGCAAGGGGCTGAACCAGTCGATCGCGATTGCCAAAGCAGGCGGCGAAATTTACCACGCGGGCGTGCTGGGCGAAGACGGAGACATTTTGCTGGACGCGCTTACCCGCCACCACGTGGATACGCGCCACATTCGCCGTGTTTCCGGCGCCTCCTCCCATACGGTGATCCAGGTAGATACTCAGGGCCAAAACTGCATCATCGTCTGTCCCGGCGAGAATGTGCGCGTAACCGACGAGGATATCGACACGGTTTTGAACGATTTTACCGAGGGCGACATGATCGTTTTACAAAACGAGCTGGATAACACGCCCGTTATTATGCGCAAGGCCGCCAAGCGCGGGCTGATCCCCGTGTTCAATCCCTCCCCCGTTAACGATGCGCTTTCCGCCTACCCGCTGGACTGCGTAGGCTGGTTCATTATGAACGAAATCGAGGGGAAAGCCATAACGGGCGAAACCGAACCCGATGCTATCCTTTCCGCCATGGCACGGCTGTACCCAAAGGCGTCCGCGGTACTGACCCTCGGCGTGCAGGGCGCTTATTGCGTGCATGAAGGCCAAACCTATTTCCAGCCCGCTTTCAAGGTGAAAGCCGTCGACACCACCGCTGCCGGAGACACCTTTTCCGGTTATCTTGTAGCCGGTCTGGCACGCGGCGAGGCGTTGCCCGCGATACTGGAACGCGCGGCACGCGCATCAAGCATCACGGTCAGCCGCAAAGGCGCGGCGGATTCCATTCCGGATTGGCGGGAGCTTAGCGATCCGGCTTAACGCCGGCCCGCGCGCCATCCCCGCGAAAGGAGGCGATGATATGTGGACCTGTCCCCAATGCGGGCGTTCGTTTCCACAGGTAAATCAAAGCCATACCTGCGGCAAAATCGCCACCATCGACGGTTACATCGCCGCCTGCCCCGCAGCGGTGCAGCCTTTGCTGCAGAAGATTCGCGAAACCATACGCTCCGCCGCACCCGACGCGCAGGAGACCATCGCATGGCGGATGCCGACCTTCCGGCAAGGTGAAAATCTGATCCATTTCGCGGCATTCCAAAACCACATCAGCATCTTTCCCGGGGGAGAAGCGACCTCGGTTTTCGTGAACCATTTGTCCGAATATAAAACATCCAAGGGTACGATCCAGTTTCCACTCGGGCGGCCAATCGATTATGAACTAATCGCAGCCATTACCCGTTGGAGGGTGGAACAGGTGCGGCTGAAAGCGCGTTCAGGAACCCAAAAGGATAGCGATCCGTAAGGTAAAACCTATCATGCGAATGATCCCCCAAAAGTAACTGCGTGTATGAAGCCGTCGCTTTTGCTTTCGGGTACGAATTCGGCTCACAAATTTCTACAAACAGGCGCGTGCCCAAACTCGAGGGCGCGCGCCTGTTTCTATTTGTTTTTAGGCTCGCGGGTTATCCCCCGATATCATCGTTTCACACAGATATGTAAACCTTATCCGGGCAAACCACCCGCCGTCAGGCTTCTGCGTTATTAGCAGATTCGCTGTTGATGAATCCGTCTCAGCTGTGGCGGTATACATCCCAACCCATATAGTTGCCCAGCGCTTCTTCCAGCACATCCGCACAGCTTGCCTGCGCCAGCGCCACGTGGTGCTCATAACCGTTCTTCGTCAGGTGACGCATCAGGCCGTTCAGGTCGGGCACTTCGCACACCGCCACGCCGCCGAAAGTCGGCAGCGGATCGTCGGTAAACGTGCCTTCGCCGAGATAGCATTTGATTTTCCCATTCTTATCGTCCGTGGACACTTTCAGGAAGGTCATCTTGGACGGACGTACCCGGCCCTTCAGCGCCCCAAAGCTTACCTCCGCGCCCAGAGTGGTCGCCAGAATATCCAGGTTGGCGATCTCCGGCTTTTCAGCAAACGCGCAGGCGGGGTAGTTGCTGCAATGCACGTTGATGCACTTGTTCGGCTCGTTTTTGTAATTGTTGTTCCAATCCTGATAAATCGGGGGCACGCCGCCCGCTTTCAGCAACGCCAGCATGCTCACCGCACCCATCACGTCGGTTTCACAGGCGCTGGGCATTCCCTTTTCACCCATCATGCTCATCGCAAGGCACACGGCGCAGCCATAGTTGGCTTCCACGCTGTCCCAGCACTGGATGGCGCTGGCTTCGCAATGGTGGTCGGCCATCCAGTTTTCCAGCGCGATGCACAGCTTCGCCTGTTTTACCAATTTTTCGTCCGCGGTACCGGGGGCGACGTTGCCGTATCCGGTAATCTCCGCCACCTTGTCGGCAATCTGCCGTTCATCCGTAATAGCGGCAATATCCGCCATAATCTCGCTGAAATCCTCGGTTTCCACGGTGATGCCGCTCTGCTGCAACAGCTTTTCGGAGTAGCGCACCGTGCGGAACGGCATCACGCGCGCGCCGATTTGCCCGATACGGGCGGTTCGCATGGCCTTTACGACCGCGCAGATGCTGGCAAACCGTTCCACATCGGCATGAAATTCCTCGCCGTCCACCGGGCAGGTATGCCGCGTGGTGAGCGTGTACTTAATGCCGTACTGGTACAGATTGTTACACAGGCTCAGTTTGCCGCAGAAAGCGTCGCGACGGTTCTCCAACTGGAGCTTGTCAAAATCGTCGTCGCACGCCTGAATCAGGATGGGGCAATCCAGCCCGCTCCACCGCATGGCATCCGCAATGCCCGTTTCTTCGCCGAAATTGGGCAGACTGATAATCACGCCGTCCAGTTCGTCCTCATGCGCTTTGAACAGCGCGGCGCATTTCTTTGCTTCGTCATACGTCATGGTCTCCCCCATAAACGTGTCCTCCGTCGACAGGGTGATCACCTTATGTCCCCACTTTTCCAGCGACGCAAGAAGTTTCTCGCGCGTCGTCAGCACCAGATGATCCGGGAAAAAGCTTCGGTTACTGATTAACACACCAAAAGTCGCCATACCTGTGCCTCCTTATCGGGCGGCATTCGCCCGCACTCTTTCGTTAAACTTTGCGGCAGCGCTCCACCGCCGAGCGCCATCCGGCAAGCAGCTGTTCCCGTTCGCTTTCCGCCATCGCGGGTTGATACGCCGCTCCGGTTTCACAACAGGCCGGAATGGTTTCCAGCTCGGCGTAAACGCCGGTTTTCAACCCGGCCATATACCCGGCGCCCAGCGCGCTCAGCTCGCTTTGCGCCGCGCAGCGCACCCCGCAGCCCAATAAATCCGCCAGCAGCTGCATCAGCAGCCGGTTGCGGGTTGGTCCGCCGTCCGCGCGGAGCTCGGCGAGCGCCTCGCCGGTATCCCTGCGCATTGCCGCGATAACATCCACATCCTGATAGGCCATGCTTTCCAGCGCCGCGCGCACAATATGCGCCCGCCGGGTACCCCGGTTCATGCCGGTAATCGCCGCGCGGGCTTTACCGTCAAAGTACGGCGCGCCCAGCCCGGAAAAAGCGGGAACCAGATAAACGCCCTCGGTGGAAGGCACGCCCGCGGCAATCGCCTCCACGCTTTCAACGTCCGGCACCATTTCCGCCTCGTCGCGAAGCCAGCACAGCGTGTCCGCCGAACAGGTGATGTTGCCTTCCAGCACATAGCACGTCTCGCCCCGAAAGCCAAAGCCCACCGACGCGGAAAGCCCGTTGTCGGACTTCGGCGGTATTGTGCCGACGTTCATCATCACGCTGCTGCCGGTGCCGAAGGTCGCTTTCGCCATACCCCGTTTCAAACATCCCTGCCCAAACAGCGCGGCGTGGCTATCCCCCATCACGCCTGTGATGGGAATACCGGCGGGAACGTCTTCGCAAGCCGTAACGCCGAAATCGCCGTCCGATGGAACGATTTCCGGCAGGCATTCAACCGGAATGCCGAACAGCCCGCATAAGGATTGATCCCACTGCAGCGTATGCAGGTCGCACAGTTCCGTGCGGCTGGCGTTGCTTACGTCGGTACGGAACACCCGCCCGCCTGTAAGCCGGTACACCAGGTAGCTGTCCACCGTACCGATGCAGATTTCTCCGCTTTGGGCACGTTTCGCCAGCGAAGGCTGCTCCCGCAATACGCTTGCCGCCTTTGCCGCCGGGTAATAAGCCGACAGCGCCAGACCGGTTTTCTCCCGGATGGTTTCGCTGTATGGCTTCAATTCGTTACACAGGGCTTCGCCCCGCACATCCTGCCATACCACGGCGCGGCAAACCGGTTTCCCGGTAGCGCGCTCCCACAGCACGGTCGTTTCCCGCTGGTTGCTGATGCCAATTCCTGCGATTTGCGCCGGTTCCAGCCCTTCGGCCATTGCCGCCACGCCCTCGCGCACATTCTCCCAAATTTCCTCCGCATCATGTTCCACATACGCGGGTTTGGGATAATACTGCTGATGAGGTTTGGCAAACCGTTTTACGATTTTTCCCCGGCTGTCGATCAGAAACGCCTTGCTGGCCGACGTGCTTTGGTCGATCGCGATGATAAACCGTTCCACTGCGTTCACCGCCCCTGCTTTACAGCCTGAACAATGCCCTGCGGCGTCAGCTGATAATGTTCAAACACTTCCGCGCTGGTGCCAGAAAAAAGCTTCTCGTCCGGCAGGCCCAAAATGCGCATACGGGTCGGTTTTTTCTGCGACAGGGTTTCCGCCACCGCGCTGCCCAGCCCGCCGTGAACATCGTGCTCTTCCACGGTGACCACGTAGCCGGTTTCCGCCGCTTCCAGAATCGCTTCCTCATCCAGCGGACGCAGCGTATGCATATCGTACACCGATACGTCGATGCCCTCTTCGGCCAGCAGTTCCGCTGCCTGTAAAGAGGGATAGACCAATTCACCGCAGGCGATAATAGCCGCTTTCGTACCCTTTTTCAATCGGTTTGCCTTGCCGGGGGTAAAAGGCGCGTTTTCTTCGTATATTGTCGGCACCGCGCCGCGGCCCATACGCACATACGCGGGCTCGTTGGATTTTGCCAGGTATTTCGTCAGCGCCGCCATCTGCGGGCCGTCTGCGGGCAGGTAAATCTCCAGCCCCGGTATGGCGCGCATCAGCGCGATATCCTGCGTGGCATGGTGCGTAGAGCCCAGCGCCCCGTAGCTTACGCCGCCCGAAACCCCGATAATCTTCACGTTCATATGGCTGTAAGCCACATCCACCTTTACCTGTTCGGCCGAGCGCAGGGAGTAGAAACACGCCGGGCCGCACACAAAGGGCCGTACGCCGCCGTTTGCCAAGCCTGCCGAAATGCCGATAGCATCCTGCTCGGCAATGCCGCATTCCACAAACTGATTCGGCAGTTCATCCGCAAAATCCGTCAGGGTTACGCTACCGCGGCTATCCGTGGCAACGGCATAGATGGATTTATCTTCCCGCGCCAGTTCCAACAGCGTGCGGGTAAAGGCCGTTCTGGCCGCTTCCTTGCTCATGCCCAGTCAACTCCCTTCACGCCCAGCGCGGCGTACGCCTCGCTAAGCTGCTCGGCTGTAGGCACCTTATGGTGCCATTCCTTGCGGTTTTCAGCAAACGGCAATCCCTTGCCCTTCACGGTATGCGCAATCAGGCAGTGCGGTTTGCCTTCCGATTTTACATGGTGAAAGTAATTCAGCAGCGCAGCCGGGTCGTTGCCGTCCACTTCATCAACTGCCCAGCCGAAAGCTTCCCACTTGGCGCGGAAGTTCTCCAGCGCCATCACGTTCTCCGTACTGCCGCTGATCTGCAGCCCGTTTCGATCGATGATCGCATACAGGTTGTCCAGATGATAGTTCGCGCCGGACATGGCCGCTTCCCAAACGCTGCCCTCGCCCTGTTCCCCGTCGCCCATCAGCACAAAAGTGCGGTAATCTTTTCCCAGACGTTTGGCGGCGAGCGCCATACCGACGCCGATGGGCAGCCCGTGCCCCAACGCGCCGGTACACAGTTCCACACCCGGCACACAGTTGTTGGGATGGCCGATCAGCCCGCTGCCCGCCTGCGAAAAAGTCGCCAGCGCTTCCTTGGAGAAAAACCCCTTGTCCGCCAGCACCGCCAGATAGCCTTCCACGCTGTGCCCCTTGGAGAGCAGAAAACGGTCGCGTTCCGGCCACATAGGCTCCCGCGGGCGTACATTCAGCACGTCATAATACAATACGGAAATAATGTCCAGCGCGCTCATCGAGCCGCCGGTGTGCCCGGTGCTGGCGCGATAAATCATGGTTATCGCATCAGCCCTCCGTTGGTTGGCCAGCATTTGGATTTGTTTTGCGTCCATGTAATTAAACCTCCTGACTTGAGGGTGATTATGGCATCGGGCGATATCGGGCAAACCAAGTGTAAAAGAATATCGCCTGTGCCGCAATTTCTGTTGGAAAGCCGGAGCTTCTGAAAGCGGAATCGTTTATACGCTTATCTGTAAATAGTTTCCGCCGTGGAAGCATACCGGCGTGTTTTTCCGCGCTCCCCCGGCGCAAGCGTTAACTCGCCCGGGGGAGGTGGAAAATCGTCTTGCCAAAATGTACCTTACTTCAGCCGCGCCGCGAGCGCCG
>JAQUXV010000067.1 GCA_028692205.1 Eubacteriales bacterium | reverse complement strand
TCCTGTCCAGCGAACCCAGCGTATCCAGCCAGCGGTAAACGGAGTAAGCGCTGTTTTCGTCGTAAGCGCCGCAGTCGTAGGTATAGGCCGCGGGGGTCGAAGTGAGATTGCCGTACATCGGCAGGAAAACGCTGAATTCGGAGTTGGCCAGCGCTACCCAGTACACAATGGGCAGGTTGGGCCGGTACCAGAACAGGTGAACCGTAAACGCGCGGTTGATGCCGATGGGCCGCCACGCATCGTTTTCATTGACGTTGTAGCAGGTGTCCTCATAGCGGTAACGGGTCAGCTCCATCACCTGCTGTAGTTCGATGGGCTGGTCGGGGGTGAAAAACATGTCGTATGTGTGGGTAACATCATAGTCCTGCAGCTGGGAGGGGGCGAAGTACCGCTGTCCCGCCCAGATACGGATTTGGCTGTAATCCCGGTGCGGCGCGCCATAGGTGAGCGCCGCGTGCGGCTCCCCGTTCACCTTGGCCAGAAAACCGTTGTCCTCGGCCAACTGCCAGAAATCCGGCGAGGCGATTACGTTGGCGGTATCGTTGATATCCGCACAGCCGATCAGCGCGTCGTTGGCGATGACGGCGGCTTTGTCGTCCGGCACTTTCACGGCCAGCCAGTGGTGCCCGGAGTAGATCTCAATGTACCACGCCTCGGTATCGTCCGCGATTACAACGCCGTTGCCCTCTGCGCTTCCGTAATCGGTTACGATGCCGCCAAGGCGCTCGATGCCCTCGCGTGCCGTTTTTACATAGGGAATAACGGAAGTCGGGATGGATTCCTCCGCGACGCCGTTGGGAACATAAGGATCGTATTTCAGCACATCCTCGCCGCCGTAGATGCTCTCTGTGGCGGTGATGGAAACGCCGTATTCGTTGAGGGCGCTCTCCGCCCACACGCCTACGTTCATCGCGGGCGCTGCGGGCGTCATTACATACTGGCAGCTCTCAGCCGGCAGCTCGATGGTGAAATCGTTGTACTTGCTTACGAAGGTGGGGGGCGCATCCAGCGTCTGGGCCGGTACGGTTACGATTTGCGTCGTTTCGAACACTTCGCCGTCGGCGGTGCGGCCAAAGATAAGCGAGCCGTCGGCGGATGCGTTCCGGCCTACGATAATGGTTGTACAGGCTCCGGCGGCCGAAGGCACCGCCAGCAACAGAACCAGCAACAAGGCAAGGATTTTTTTCGACATGATGATATCCCTCTTTTCAGTTGATGAGAACAGGCGGCGTGGGTGCGCCATGGGAAGAAACCGCAGTGCGGCGTAATGAAAACGGATGTCTCGCTGTGCGTTGTACGGCAAGGCGGTTCACTGTTTAGCTCAATATAACACAGCGGAGACAGGACCGTCAAGGTTACGCGCGACTGAAAGTGCGCAGTATAATAAGTAACTTATATTTGGTTTTGGAAATGGAAAACAAGTGAATGTACCGGGCGGAATAACGTGACGTAACATCCTGTGGGAAGTGCCGTGCGGGGCCGCAGCCGGTTCGCCGACGATTCAATCGGTCGTTTGGGCGGGGGAGGCTCCGCTTGATTCACACATTGATAATCCGGGTAAAATAAACAAATGGGTTAACGCAACCCATAAGCCCTAATCAAGGAGGACAGGAAAATGAAGCGAAAGATTGCGCTGTTCCTGCTGCTGACATTGCTTTTCTCTGCCGTGCCGGCTTTTGCAGAGACCGCTGCAGGCGATGCGGTCAGCGCGGCGACGGCCGACTATACGCCCGAGGAAATACTGCAGCAGTGGTATCAGCTAGGCGATTTACTGCGCGAAAACGGCAACTATCCATATGCTGAACTTGGCAAGGGGGATACCGGCTACGAGGTTACCGCACTGCAGACAAGGCTGACGGAGCTGGGGTATTACCATAAGGAGATCGTTGATAATTATGGCAGCGGAACCTACAGCGCCATGCGCGCCTTTGAAAAGGCTAACGGATTAACGGTGGACGGCAAAGCGTCCGTAGCGGACCAGCAATTGCTGTTCAGCAACGCCGCCGCCGCGTATACGGCAACATCGTCTTCAAGCGGAAGCAATAGTAAGAGTGACGCAACCTCGGGTGCGACCTCTAAAAAGTAACTGAGCGATGCCTGTGCCAGCGCTTGTAAAGGCGCTGGGCAACAGACCTTTTCAATTTTCAACATGGCTATGGTATCCCCAAAGGTTGGTTGATACTCGAAGCTGCCTTCACGGCAGCGAGAAGCGGTTCGAAATTGCGAAGGATATCATCTGTCGTTGTTTTAGGATGGAGACCGGTAAGAAATTGGACAGGTTGCCTTTAGCTGTGTCCTTCGCTTTCGCAACGCTGCGCAGGCAGGTGGTCAATCGAAGATCGGATAGGCGCGCGGCAGGCTCAATACGCCTGTGTGAACATAGTCCAGCTTGCCGATATGATCGTAACGAACAATCTCATAGGAATTGGTCAGCGCATCGCCGTCCCGCGCCATTAAAACATAACACTTGTCGTTCTCATACACAACGACCTGATCGTTATAATCCCGGGCGACAAAGTAGTCCTCCCGGTTCAACTGCGTCGTGGCGGCGTGTTCCATTACGGAACCCGACAGCACATACATCACCGCGATGGCAACGGCAAGGTACCCGATGCCCACGGCCATGCGCTCGTTTATTCTGTGCGAAGGCTGCGCGGCCTGCCGGTAGTTCGTCCACTTCGCGCGCAGGCCTTTCTGAGCTTTGGACTGAACAAGCATCTTGAACGCTGTCTCGGCCCACTCAAACAGCATAATGCCGAGCAAAATCCAATTTTTCGATTCGAAACGGTTCACCAGAAACACGGAAAAAACGACCGCGGTTACCATCGCGATGGAAAAGCGCCATAGCCGGACGATTTCGGCGTCCTTGTACATTCTGCCGATCATCAGCCCCAGCGCGGGAATCATCAGCACCGGCCAGAACTTGTAGATCAGATCGATCAGCGTCGCGATTATATCAGGCGCGTCGATCTCAATCAGCTCATCCGGAAGGGCGTAGGCGGCAAGCGCCCCGTCCAGACGCAGGTAGGTAAGATAATAGGCGACGCCCGTGAAAAATGCCAGTATAACGCCGTTTTCCAGAAACTTTGACCAGTAATCCTTCAAAGCGGTTCCTCCTTGCGATGATACACTTGTTTTCCGTACGGCAGGACGGGTTTGTCGCTGAAGCGGTTAGCAGGCTGGCGATGAAACTGTTTTTATTACTATACGATGTAAACCGCATGATCGTCAAGGAGCAGGTGCGAGTGTAAACCGACCGGGACAGAACCGCCTGTGTATTGACAACGGATAAAGGCTATGTTATGCTGACTGCGTTATATGACTGACGGAAGTGGAATGAACCACAGGGAGTATAACGCTGAAGAAGCCGACCGTCTGGGCAGAATGTCCGGATGCGTGGGCCTTTTATATTGGCGGAAAAGGCCCGCACGTTCTGACGAAAACAGAATATCAGGCAGAGTAGAACTTTGCGCGTAAATTTTTGAATTTACAGTGCCCTCTGAACGGGGAGTTGTCAGAGGGACGAAAAGCCTTTATGGCTTACGGTGCAAAGTTCGCATCCCGCTGCTACATAGGGAGAAGAGAGTCTTTCGCAATCCCTCCTGTTATGTAGCCGTGCTGCATAACAGGAGGGATTGTTATGTTGACAGGGTAAACAGGCGTTGGTAAAACTGCTGTTTTTCGTTCCGAAATCGAATTTGCATTGATAACCTGTTTTCACTTGCACAGTCACAGGTTCTATCGTCAGCAGTTGAATTCTCGATAGAAAATGACTGTCCGGGAGGAAGAAAATAGCGTCCGGGAAACCTCGCTGTGTCGGCGAATGATCCGGCGCAGAATTCATTCCCAAACTGAAACCGGTAAAACAATGGCGGATTGCCCGGCGCGAATTACACAGTAAAAGCGAGTTGCATCTGGATGCTGTTCTCTGGGTTTCCCCGTGATTTCCTTTTGAAAAGGCTTGTCATTGGAAGGAGAGATTTTATTGAAAACTTCGTCTTTCTATATCCGGCGCATTGCCGTATCCGCAATCTTTTTAAGCATTTCGCTGGTGATTAAAACAATGTTTTCCTTTTACATTCCCATGTTTGGGGAGAATGGTGTCAGAATTGGCGTTTCCGGTATCTTCTCTATGATGCCCGCTCTGCTTTTCGGCCCCCTGTACGGCGCAATTGTGTCCGGCCTTGTCGATTTTTTGGGATATATATTGAAACCCATGGGAGCTTATCTCCCGTTGATGACGCTGGCCGCGGCGCTGGGAGGATTGATCCGGGGAGCGTTATGGCGTGTATTGCAAAAGAAGAGCAGCCGTAAGATGCGAATCGTGGTTATTGTTTGTTCTCTGATTCTGCTGCTGGTGGGAATCGGCAATGTGTTGTGCCTGTCTGCCGACGGCATCAATAGTTCCTTTTACGCTCAGGGAGTGCAGCAGGACATTCAAACCGATCAAATGCACCTCATCAGCAGAATGCTGATTACAAGAACCATGAACACCAAAGATCCCGCGGGTAATCTGGCCACCTACAGTACGTTCGTAACAACGGGGGTTATCGGTAGCGCGGTGCTGGGCCTTCTGTTACTGATTGCGGATTTCTTGATCTCCCGAAAGAGCCGTAACGGCTTGCGCTCGATTCCCCAACTGTTGCTGGTGCTGATTCTGTCCGGGCTGATTGTGACGACGCTGAACACCGTGATTTTACGCGAAACCATCTATGCCAGCTGGAAGGTTCTTCCTTTCTCTGTGATCTGGATTCCTAGGGTGGCGGAGGAGATACTCGGCAATACTGTAAAGGCATATTTTATCGCTGTGCTGCTTGGCGTGGTGAATGGAAACCGCAGCCTGCGAACACTGGTGGGCATGCCTTCCGTGGATGGGGGAGGCAACGTTAAATAGTTTGCCAACCCTTTAGAAAACACAGCATTTTTAGGTAAACAAAAAATCCATCCCGGGAAGATGAATGGTTTCTCCCGGGATGGATTTTCGGTTTTCTGTGGGTTAGCCCGTCACTTTTTGCAAGCCCCGCGGTTGATCCGGGTTGTTGCCTTTCAACAGCGACAGTTTACAGGCGAACATCTGCATAATCGCCATCACGGCAAAAGCGGCCTCCGGGCCATCGTACCCTTTGGGAATCAGAATGGATGCGTCACTTTCTTTAGCCAGAACCGGGTCCGACGTAACGGCAAGCAAATCAGCGCCACAGGCATGCAGTTTCGGCAGAATGCCGGTTGTGCTGCCGCGTACGGCGGTTTCAACGTCGATCAGGATAACGGGCGTATCCTTTTCGACCATCGCGACCGGCCCGTGCAAAAAATCACTGATGGAAAACGGGCGTGCGCGAACATAGGAGGATTCGTTGATCTTCAGGCAGGCTTCCATCGCGAGGGGCAGCTCGGTTCCGCGCGCCAGAATAAACATCTCCTGTGCGAAGCGGTAGCGCGGCGTAAGGGCGGACACCGCCTCGCCCAGCGTGAGCGCCATGGAAACCACGTCCGGTACGGAGGCTGCCTTTTCTGCTAGTGCGGCGTGGCCTGACCATTGCGCAACCAGCAGGAAGAGCAGATAGCACTGCGCTGCGAATGTTTTGGTGGCTTCCAAACTTTTTTCTTCGCCAACCGCGCAGAAAAGGTGGTAATCGGTGGCACCTGCAACCGGGGAACCGGCATCGTTGGTAATCGCCACGGTCAGCGCACCCTGCGCTTTTGCCGCCAATAGCACGGAAAGCACATCCTTGGTCTGCCCGGACTGCGATATGCCAATCACCAGACAGCCGCCGTAATCCACACTACCCGCGTAATCCGTGATAACGGAGGGCGAGGCCAGCGATACCGGCAGCCCCTTGTAGATCTCGATCAGGTACTTGCCGTACTGGCCCGCGTGATCGGAGGAACCTCTGCCGGTGAACACGACCGTATGCGGCCGAAAGCGGTTCACGGCGTCCACCAACGCTTGCAGGGTTGTCTGGTTCTGCTCGCGGCAATGCCTCAGCGCATCCGGTTGTTCAAAAATTTCCCGCCACATAAGGGTCAAGATTCTTCGCCTTCTTCCCGATTGCCTTCTTCCGTTTGCCGGATGGCCATGGCGATGGCCCCGTAGATACCGGCGTCCCCGTTTAGCGAAGATTGCGCGATTTCCGGGGGAAACGGAACGATTTTTTGTAGATAAGATTGGAGATAGCCGATAAAATAACCGAGATCGGCGGTGATGCCGCCGCTGAACACCAACAGGCGCGGATCCAGAAGGACGCAGATGTTGGCCAGCGCCGTTGCCAGATGCCGAACAGCGTCGTCCACAACATCCTTGATGATTTCGTTTCCCTGATAACACGCCGCAAAAATTTCCTTGGTGGTGATCGCGGCAATTTGTTCCTCCGTCCAGCCATCGGGCATTTCTGCGCGCAGACGGGTTTTTACGTTTTCGGCCAGCCAGCGCCCGCTGAACTTTTCCTCCAGCGGCACATGCCCTTCGCCATACCCGGCGGTGGAACCGACATCGGAAATCCAATAGGCGATTTCGCCCGCCGCGCCGTGCTCCCCCTGATAAACCCGTCCGTTGATAACGGTAGCAACGCTTACGCCGGTGCCGATGTTGACCAGCACAAAATTATCGCAGTTGCGCGCGATCCCTTTCCATTGCTCGCCCATGGCGGCGCATTTGACATCGTTGGAGATGTGAAAGGCAATCCCTTTGCGCTCAAAATGCGCCAGCAACCGCGAAATGTTGATGGTATCAATGTTCGGGCTCATCAGAATTTTCCGCTGATAATAAATGCCGGGAACCCCCATGCCGACGGCCAGCACACGGCGGGTATCACTGCTGACGCTCGACACGGATTTCTCAATAATCCCGATCAGGTTTTCTTCCAGCGTTTCCCCGTAGACCTTCGAAACCGTCGGGATAGTCTCCTCATGCAGAATGCGCCCGTCACGCCCGGAGCACTTTACGCGGATGTTCGTGCCGCCAAGATCAACCCCGATGAATACATCGTGCGGAGAAACCGCAGACCCAATGCTCATTCTTTCACGCCTCCTGCGGTCATGCCCATGACAATATACCGTTGGAATATCAGCGTGATCAGCGTCGGCAGAATCGATGCCAGAATCCCCGCTGCCGATATCATACCATAATCGATCGTAAATTTGCCGTTAAACTCCGCAATGGCGACGGTAATCGTTTTGGACGCGATGTTGGAGGTGAAGATCAACGCCAGAAAGAACTCGTCCCACGACATCAGGAAGGCGAGAATGCCGGTGGAAATCAGGCCTGGGCGCGCGATCGGTACGAAGATGTGCAGGAACGTTTGCATACGGGTGCAGCCGTCGATCATCGCCGCTTCCTCAAACGATTTGGATACTGAGGAAAAATAGCCCTGCATTACCCAGATGATGAACGGGATGATAAAGGAAAGGTACAGGATGATCAGCGTATAGCGCTTGTTGAGCATGTTGGCGCCGCTGAAAATGAGGTACATGGGAATGACCAGCGCAACGCTCGGAAGCATGTAGGTGAACAGCGTCGTCATCATCAGTCCGTTGCGGAAACGGAACCGCAGCCTCGCGAACGCGTAAGCCGCCGCGGAGCCGACAATGAGGGAAATTACGGTTACGAAGAACGCGACGATCAGGCTGTTGACCATGGAAATACGGAACACATAGGTGACGCTGGACGTGCTTGTGTCGGTAAAGATGCTGGTATAGCGTTCCAGCGTGAAGTGGGATAAGTCGATGTGCAGCGGGAGCGAGGTCAAGTCTTTGGGCAGGGTAACGCTGCTGATGAACATCCACAGAATGGGCAATAGCGTGCCGAGCGCCACCAGCGCCCCGAAGCAATACTGCACAATGCGCAAGCGGAGCTTACGGCGGCTGAAACCAACTTTATACAAGCTCATCACCGCCGTTCATCATCAGTTTCTTGGAGGTGGCGACCATGCCGACCACGATAATCGCAATCAGAAAGGCATAGGTGGCCGCGACGGAATAATTGAGGTTGTTGAACGCGCTCAGATAAGCGTCGTACATCAGCGTTTTTGTGCTGTTGGCGGGGCCGCCGCGCGTCATAATATAGAAGATATCAAACGCCTTGAATTTCTCGACCATGCGCATCACGACGACGATGAAAATCGTCGGCTTGAGGTGGGGGAGCGTAATGACCCAGAAACGTTTGAATACGTTGGCTCCGTCCACCATTGCGGCTTCGTGGGTGGAATAGTTCAGGCTTTGAAGCGCCGCAAGGAAGAAGATGACGGCCAGAGGCGTCATTTTCCAGGTATCGGCGATAATAATCATGTTCATGGCGGTCGCGGGGTTCCCAAGCCAGGAAACATAATCGCCGATCAGGTGAAAATGCTGCAGGATGGCGTTGAAAACACCGTATTGGCCGTTGAAGATCAGTTTCCACAGGCTGGCGTTGACCACTGTGGGAATCGCCCAGGGGATGATGATGATTCCGCGCAGAAATTTAACGCCGGGGAACGTCCCGTTCAGCAGCAGGGCAACCGCAAGGCCGATGACGGTTTCCAGCAGGGTGGAAAAAATGGAGAAGTACAGCGTGCGCCATAGATCGGCCCAGAAGGTGGCGCTGCCGAGAACGCTTGCGTAAAACTGCAGCCCCGCAAAATCCCCGTAATGCGCGGAACTGAGGTTGGTGTTCACAACGGTATAATACAGCGTTGTGAACATGGGGACGATGATGACTCCAAATACGATAATCAGCGCCGGAGAAATGACGCCGTAGGCGAAACGCTGCTCCGCTTTCTTATTCATGCGATGCTCCTTTACAGAAAAAAAGGGGGGAGGAAGCCCCCCCTTTTTTTCAAACGGCTATCCTTATTGGTTGGAAAGCTCCACAGCCTTTTGCTGCATGGCGTCAAGGGCATCCTGAGACGCCTCGTTACCGAGCAGTACGTTTTGCAGTTCGGCCTGCATAAAGGTGGAAAGCTCGTTATAGTAGGGAACCTGCGGACGGTTGACGATGTAGTCGTACTGGAGTTTCGAAGCTTCCACCACATCGGCGTTCGTGTTGATAACATCCTCGTCGGAATAGAGGGACTTCCAGATGGGCAGAGCGCTCTTGGCATACCGTTTCTGCACGTCCTTGGAGGAGAGGTACAGCGCGTAATCCCACGCTTCGTCCGGGTGCTGGGAGCCGGAGGTGATCATCAGCGGCATACCGCCGTTCACCGTCGCGCTGGCGGCCGCGTCGGTGCCCGGGATCGTCGTGATCTTCACGGCGTCCGCGACGGAGGACTGGGCGGGGTCTTTCGCTGCGTTGTACATGTACGTCCAGTTGAGGGCGAAGGCGGCGTTGCCGGAAGCGAAGGTGCTCAGTACGTCGTCCTCGATCATTTCAAGGGATTTCGGGTTGGTCAGGCCGTCGTTCAGCGTGCCGACCATGAAGTCCAGAGCCGCCTTATTGGCGTCGCTGTTGATGGCCGGGTTATTATCCGCATCGACAAACGCGCCGCCGAAGCTGCCCGCGACCGCCGTGTAGTCGCACACCAGGCATTCCGCCTGCGACCAGCTCCATGCGATGGGGTAATCCACAATGCCCTGCTCCTTCATGGCTTTCGCCTGGGTCAGCAGCTCGTCCCACGTTTTGGGGGGCTCGGTGAAACCGGCGGCGGTAAGCATCTGCTCGTTGTAGAACAGGTATTTTACGTCGTTCAGCCACGGAATGCCGTAGTAACGGCCCTTGTAGGTTACGGAATCCAGCGCGCCCTGATAGATATCGTCCAGCTCCAGCGTGGAAACCTTATCGGTCAGGTCCAGCACCATGCCGGCTTGCGCGAACTGAGCGGGCCAGATGCAGTCGCCAAGGATCACATCATAGCCGCCGGATTTGGCGGAGGTGAGGATTTTGGGTGAAAGCTCTTCATAGGCCACGAAGGTCAGGTTTACCGTGATGTTGGGGTTGAGCGCCTCAAACTCCTGCGTCATCGCGGTAACGTCGTCTTCGCTGTAACCGGCCTGTTTCATGAAGATCGCGTTGAGGGTTACCTGCCCGTCATCCGCAGCGGCAGAGCCGAGAATGCCGAACGCCATGGCCGCCGCGAGCGCGACACACAATAGGGTTTTGAGCAATTTGGTCATTTTTCTACCTCCATTATTTCTGGTCTTTTGAGTACCCATTGTTACCCAGGGAAACGCCGTGTGGACTTTACGCCTGTTGCGCGCATACCGCAGGGAAGGAACCTTGCCGCTGTTCCTGCGGCTTCCGCTTCGGGATGATGTGTGATGGCCGTAAAGCGCCGCGCCCGCGTTTGCCTGAAAACTCGAATGAATGCCGGGCCGTTTTCCGTATCGCCGCAAGGGTTCAGTTTGCCAGCAGCTTTTCCAGCATGGGCTCGGCGACGATGCTTGCGCAGCC
>JAQUXV010000066.1:2875-10563 GCA_028692205.1 Eubacteriales bacterium | reverse complement strand
TCATTTACGGCGTCTGCCCCACGCTGATCAAGCTGACCTACGCTTTCGGCGGCAACGGGCTTTTATGTACCTTCTATATCTGCCTGTTTGCGCTGCCTTTTTTGTACGGGTGGATGCGGCGCGCGGGCGTGGGCCTGAAGGTGGACCGGCGCACGCTTGGCTCGCTGGGGCTGCTGGCGTTAAGCTCCAGCGCCACTTCGCTGCTGCTGAACTCTTCGTACGCCTTTATCCCGGTCGGCATGGCCACAACGCTGCATTTCATCTACCCGGTGGCGGTGGCAGCCTATCTGTTCTGTTTTTTCAGGCAGAGGATGGGCGCGCTGCGCATGGCGGCGCTGGCGCTTTCGGCGGCGGGCGTGCTGTTCCAAAGCGCGGGAAGCCTGACCGGGGGAAACCTGACCGGCATTGCGCTGGCGGCCGGCTCCGGCCTGACATGGGCGTTTTATATGGTTTATATGGAAAAATCCGGCCTGAAAGACCTTCATGCCAGCGTGCTGAATTTTTATATGGCGCTGGGCAACGCGATTTGCGCGGGCGTTGCCAGCGGGGTTACGAACCGTTTTGCGGTATTCGGCGAGGCGTCGATTTGGCTGCTGCTGTTGTTTGTCGGCTTTGCCCAGCGCGTAGCCGCCAACGCCATGTTTCAGGTGGGGCTGAGGGGAACCGGATCGTTCCGGGCGGGGATTTTTTCCACCTTTGAACTCACGACCTCCGTGATCGTTGGGGTTATCGCGCTTCGCGAGCACTTTACCCAACCGCAGCTGATCGGCATGGCGTTGATCCTGTCGGGTATCGCGACGAACCTGTACGCGGGCGTGTGCGACAACCGCCGCAGGGCCGCGGCGCGGGGGTAAGGCTCAGCCGCCCTTTGCCCCGCTTTCCCCACAGATCAGCAAGGCCCTGTACTCGCTGGGCGTAACCTGCATAAATTCCTTAAACTGCCGTGTGAAATATTTTTCGTCTCCAAACCCGGTCTGGTAGGCGATATCCCGGATTTTCAGCGACGGGTCGTGCATCAGCTGTTCGGCGTGGGTGATTTTCAGGCGGTTCATATGCGTAATCATGCCCTCGCCGTAAACCTGCTTGAATTTCCGGCTAAGGTAGTCCTTGTTCAAATGGAACAGCCGCGCGTATTCCGCCTGGTTCAGCGGCTCGCTGTAGTTCAGCTCCATGTAGAAGGCGACCTGTTTTACAACGTCTTCCCCGGCAAAGGTGCTGCCCATATGCTGAAAAAGCAGCCGCAGGCTTCGCAGAATACCGGCGCGCATCATGGGGCGTGAGAAGGTATAATATTCATCTAAAAAATCGCAAAAGGAAACGCGCTCGGCGGCAACGTTGCCCGGAAAATCGGGGTAAAATTCGCGAATGCGGAGCAGCCAGCGGGAATACATGGCATTGTAGAAATTTACCAGATCCCGCACAAAACAGCGCGGCGTGGCGTCGCCGTTCAGCACCCCATCCAGCCACGCGTGCGCCGCCGTCTCCAGCCCGGCGCCGTCCTGCGCGATCATCTGGGACAACAGCTCGCGTTCCAGCTCCGGCGGGTGCTTTGCCTTGGGGGCGGGCCCCGGTTTGGAATAGGGCTGCATCATTTCCGGCGTCATCTCGCAATAATCCGAGAAAAACGCGGCGACAGCCTGCGCGTACCCCTCCGGGAACTGGGCGGGGAATTCCTTGTCCCAAACGCAGCCCATGTGGAAGGAGAGCGCCGTGTCCGCGAAGGCGTCCCCCGCAATGGATTCTATTTTTTCGCTGCGCGCGCCGTTTTCGAAGATCAGCATAAGTCGGTTTTGCTGGGACGTAAATTTCTCCAGCAGGAAACCGCACTGGTACATGGCGAGATAACTTTTCATTTTTTCTTCGAAGATGTTCACATGGGAAAGAAACGAGGCGCTGCTCGACGGCAGGTAAGCAAGGTCGTAATACATCAGCGTGCAGCGCCGCGCGCCGGGAATGGCCTGCACCAGCGCCGCCAGCTTGGAAAACACGCTCTGGTCCCCCGGCGACGACAGCAGTTTCCGAAGCAGCGTGCGCATGTATTGGGCGGACAGGT
Source organism: Eubacteriales bacterium (assembly GCA_028692205.1). The sequence continues at coordinate 8,510 of JAQUXV010000066.1, read as the reverse complement.
TCATGCTGTTAACCAGCAGGGGCGCGGTTGTTTTTTCCGGCTCGCCGGGGGAAAGGCGGGCAATGGCTTTTTGCAGGGAGTTGATCAGCGGGTTGGCTTCAACAGGCTTCAGCAGGTAGTCCACCGCGCCGTTCAACAGCATGGCGCGCACATATTCGTAATCGCTGTGGCCCGAAATTGCGATTACCTGGGTGGGCAGCCGTTTGTTTACGATGAAGGCCAGCAGGCTGATGCCGGTCTGGTTTTGCAAAATGATATCGATAATCGCGATATCGGGCTTTTCTTTTTCCAGCAGCACTTTTGCCTCGGCCGCCGTTTGCGCCGAGATGATCTCCGTAATGCCCAGCTGTTTGGCGGGCACCAGACAGCGGATTGCCGTAATCACATGCCTTTCGTCGTCCACAATCAGCAGCTTCAACCTGCGTTACCCCCTTCCAAAGCTTCTTCAAAGCGTACCTCTGCGTAGGGTACGTGGATGGTTACCGTGGTGCCCGCCATCTCGTTGGCCGCGATGGTGAAAACGCACTTGGGCCCGAACTGCAGGAGGAAACGCAGGTATACGTTGCTGATGCCGATGTGGCTGCCGTGATGATCCTCGGGCATCGAACTCGCGCTTTCCTCCCACTCCAGCAGCAGCTTGGTTTCCAGGCTCCCATCCTGAACCTGGGCGTCCAAAAGATGCCTGTAATCCCGGCGCAGCGTCCGGATGCGCGCGGACAGCTTTTCCGCCAACGCGTCGTCAAGGGGAACGCCGTTGTCCGACAGGATAATCAGCAATTCCTTCATATCCAGCCGGGCGGTCAGGCGGAGGCTGCTGCCGGGCTTATCAAACAGGCGGCCGTGGCTTACGGAGTTCTCCACCAGCGGCTGCAGCGTCATTTTGGGCACCAGCACGCGCAGCACGGACGGATCGCCCTCAAACTGGAAATCGATCTGCTGTTCAAAGCGGAACCCCTGCAAATCCAGATACCGGCGAACGTGCTCCACTTCCCTTTCCAGCGAGACGGTGCTTTCGTCCACGTTCATGGCGTATTGCAGCAGCTGGCCGAAGGAGGCAAGATAGTGGTAAGAAGTTTCGTCCCCGTTCTCCAGCGTTTTGCTGGCGATGCACTGCAGGGTGTTATAAATGAAGTGCGGGTTGATCTGCGCCTGCAGCGTGCGAAGCTCGGACGTGCGGTTGGCCAGCCGCATACGGTACTGCCGCACAACGGAATCGTTCATGGTGTCGAGCATGGCGTCGATGCTGTCGATCAGCACGCCGACTTCGTCGTTGGCGGTATACGCTATATAATCGGCCAGCCGGGGCTTGAGGTTGATTTTTCCCTTGTAGATATTGGCGCGGATAAAGGTGCCGATGCGCTTGAGCGGGTGGATGTAACGCACGAGGATAAAGAACAGGAGCACGGAAAGAATGACGAGGTACAGCGTGAACACGCCCATCAGAACCAGCTGGGAGGTGCGCGCGTCCCGATTGATGTAGTTCAGCGGGGTGACAATGTACAGCGTCCAGGGGCAGTAACGGCTGTTGAAGTGTTTGGCCGTTACCAGATTGCCCCCCTGCGTGTAGCTGCCAAGGGCAGTCGCGTCCTCCCGAAGCCAGGTTTCGGTTCCCGCGCCTGCAAGCGGCTGGCCGATCAGGCTGCTGTCGGCCGAGTATACGATGCTGCCGTCGGCATCGGCAATGAAAACCTTCGCGCCTTCTTCCCGGGCAAAGGAACAGTTGTCGTCTATATAATCAGTGGAAATATCCACGGAGAGCAGGCCGATGGCGTTGGTGGAATCCGGCAGGTTGAAAATGTACGTATGCACGGTAAACACAAACTGGGAGCGGTTGGCGGTTCCGGAGACAAAATGCCCGTAGTTGCCGACCCGGTGGCTGCTTTCCACCCAAATAGCCTGATCCACCTGCTTGAAGGCGCTTTGCAGGTCCGAGGACATAAACGCGTCGCTGTGGACGATGCTCATATACCGCACCAAATCTTCGGTGGTGACCAGAAAAGAACGGTCCAGACAGTAGGCGGCAAGGTGAATCTGCGTGGCGCTGGGGATGGACGCGTAAACGCTGAGCATGTAGGCAAAAAGTTCCTGAGAATCCTTGGTCTCGCTGTTGGTGAAATTGCCGCTCGTATATTCCAGCAGGCGCAGGGCGGACGAATTGTAGTAGATGCTTCGGGACGCTTTGACACAGGTTGAGACATAATAGTCGATGTTGTTTACAAGCGCTTCCCGCAGGGGGGTCAGCTGCTCCTCATAACGCTCCAGCGACGTCTGGTACGTATAGGAACGGAAGAAGCTGAAGTACCCCACCAGCGCGCAGGCCGTAACGACGCAGAAAACGACGGTGAGCTTTCCCAGAATGCTTCGGAAAGATTTTGTTTTCTTTTGCCGCATCAATACCCTCTCCCGTGCCGCATTTTTCTGCTTTCATTATAACAGGTTTCTTCGCGTGCCGCCGATTCTTTTGTAAGAAGATCGGCGGACGGGCCAGAAGGTCAAAATCGTCTCCCGGAAAGGTCAAAAACGTTTGTTACCCTGCGGTGGAAAAAGCGTTATACTTTGCCTAACAAAGTGAATTCCTGCATTGGTAAAGATGGAACCGGCTGAGAAATGCAACGCTGAGGATCGTTTTTTTGCGACACCCAACCGTTCCCGATTATATCCATAGCCGTTCCCCATTGAAGTTGAAGCAGGTTATGACGCTATTCCGTGAAAAGAGGGACCGCTGATGAAAATAACCCAAAGGCGAAAACGACGGCTGGTGCTGATAAAGGATTATGTCGTGTTTATGGCTCCGGCGCTGATATTGTTTGTCGTATTATGCCTGATCCCTTTCTTTCAGCAGATCTGGTATTCTTTCACCAACTGGGACGGGATTAAGCAAAGCTCCGATTTTGTGGGGATCTCCAACTTCGTAAAGGTTTTTAAGGATTCAAGGTATTGGACGTCCATGTGGTTCACCCTTCGCTTCACCTTTTTCGTTACGCTGTTTACCAATATTATCGGCTTCCTCTGGGCATACGGGCTTTCCAAAAACGTTCCTTTCCGCAACTTCATGCGCGCCGGATTCTACATGCCCAAGATCGTGGGCGGCGTAATCCTCGGTTTTGTCTGGCGCTTTATCTTCCAGAACCTTTTTCCCGTGCTGGGGGAAATGCTGGGCATTCCATGGCTCAGCCAGACGTGGTTTGCAACGGGCACATCCTCCTTCTGGGCGATGGTGATCGTAATGTCCTGGAGTATGTCGGGCTATATGATGATTATCTATCTGGCGGGGCTCACCTCCATTTCGGACGATTATCTGGAAGCGGCCACCGTGGACGGCGCAAAACCGCACCACGTGCTGTTTAAGATTGTGCTTCCGCTGATTATGCATTCCATTACGCAGTGCCTGTTTCTAAGCATCGTCAACTGCCTGCGCGTTTACGACCTGAACATTTCCCTTACGAACGGCAATCCGTTCCGCCAGTCCGAAGCCGTTACCATGAACGTGTACCAGACGGCGTTCTCCTCCAACCAGTTGGGCTACGGGTCCGCGAAAGCGCTGATTCTGGTTGCCATCATCGCGCTGATCAGCATTGTTCAGGTAAGAATCACTTCTCGAAGGGAAGTGCAGCAGTAATGTTCAGTATGGCCTTACGGAAACGCATGTCGAAAAGCCTGCTGGTGCTGGCGCTGGCGCTGTGCCTGTTTGCGGTGCTGATTCCCTTTTACATCATCGTCGTCAACTCATTCAAACCCTATGCCGAAATCGCGAAAAACATCTTCACGTGGCCCGGGCAGAACTTTACGCTGGAAAACTACAGCAACGCGTGGCGGCGACTGAACTTTGCCAATTCGCTGAAAAACACGGCGTTCATCTCCATTTTTTCCAACATTGGCGGCGTCGTGTTTTGCAGCATGACCGGCTACTGGATTACCCGACACCCCAACTGGTTTACCCGGGCGTGCTTTTATATTATCATTTCTTTTATGTCGATTCCCTTTCAGGCGTTGATGATTCCCTTTGCGCGGCTTACCAACACGCTGAACTTAAGCAACAGCCTGCCGGGCATCACCGTCTGCTTCTGGGCGATGACGGTCTCCCTGAGCACGTTCATCATTTCCGGCGCGGTTAAGTCGATACCGGCGGAGATTGAAAGCGCGGCGCTGATCGACGGTTGCGGTTCCTTCGTCACCTTCTGGCGCATCGTGTTTCCGCAGATCAAGGCGTCCGTATTCACCGTTGCGACGATTAACACGCTATGGTTCTGGAACGATTATCTGATGACGCAGCTGGTGCTGTCCAAGAACTCCCTGCGCACGATCCAGATCGCCATGCAGGCGCTGTTCAACGAGGCGTTCTTCGCCTGGGATGTGGCGCTGGCCGCGCTGACGCTCTCCATCCTGCCGTTGTTCGTCTTCTTTATCATCGCGCAGAAACAGGTGCTTGCGGGCGTCTCCGCGGGCGCTGTGAAAGGTTGATTTTCTTCAGCGAACGAGAATCGCTGCTGGAATATTGGTTATCCCGGCTACATCACTATACGAAGGAGGAAATCACAATGAAAAAGGGTTTGACATGGTTCCTTGCTCTGACAATGCTCTTGTCTATGGTCGCTTTTTCCGGTGCGGCTGCGACCGCGGAGGAAGCAAAAGCACCCGGCTCCGTCAACCTGACCATCATGCTTGCGCTGGGCCAGTGGACGGACAACTTTAACGAACTGGTAGAGGAGTACAAAAAAGAGAACCCGCAAATCGGGACCATCGAGGGCGAATTCCCGTCGTCATCCACGTATTGGGATTTGCTGAAGTCCAAGCTGGCTTCCGGCGAAATGCCCGATATCTTCGGCTGCGGTTTCGGGGAGCAGATCGGCCAGTGGAACGACTATCTGGCGGATATCAGCGATATGGAAGCCTGCAAAAGCCTGACCGCCAACCAGATCGCGCAGTGCTCCATGGACGGGTCCACCATTCAGGTTTTCCCCATCTATGTGGAAGGCTGGGGCATCCTGTATAACATGAACCTTCTCAAACAGGCCGGCTGGGAAAAGACCCCCGAAACGCTGGCCGAGATGGAACAGCTTTGCAAAGACCTGACGGCCGTCGGCATCCGCCCCTTTGAGCACCATTATGCCGAGACCAGCCTGAGCCTGACCAACCACCTGGGCACCACCTGGGTAACGGACAAGGAAGACCCCCTTGGCTTCTTTACCAAAATGAAATCCGGCGAAGACATGGACCTTGCCAACGATCCGGAACTGAACAGCATGCTGGATTACTATGATCTGGTGCTGCAGTACGGCAATGAGGACGCTATTTCCACCGATAAGTGGACCGGCCGCAACGCGTTCTTCCTGGAAGAAGCGGCGATGATCGACGATGAAGGCTCCTGGGAGATCCCGAACATTCTGGGCGTGAACCCCGCGCTGGCGGATTACGTGGTGCAGGGCGTTGTGCCGATTACGAATAACGCCGAGCAGAACCGTATCCAGATCGCCACCATCTGCGGCGCTGTGTACAAGGACGGCGCAAACGTGGAGGAGGCCAAGAAGTTCCTCAACTGGCTGTGCACCAGCGATACCGCGCAGAAGTGGCATCAGGAAAAGATGGGCAACATTCCGGCGCTGAACTCCGTAGAGGTTCTGGATTCGCTTTCCAC
>JAQUXV010000066.1:0-2775 GCA_028692205.1 Eubacteriales bacterium | reverse complement strand
ACGAACCTGATCGGCGTGGTGATTCCCCAAACCGAGCCGGGCAAAGAGTTTATGTTCGCCAATCCGTTTTACGGCGAACTGCTTTCCACCATCGAGTACACGGCCCGCTGCAACGGCTACCACCTGCTGCTGTCGGGGCCGGAGCCGGATCAGAGCTATGTGAACATCGCCCGCAACCGGGGTGTGGACGGCATTATCATCGTCGGTTCGTACCCCAGCAAAACGCTGGACGAGCTGCACCAGCTTTCCGTACCGGTGGTGCTGGTGGATACCTACGTGAAGGACCCGGTGTTCCACACCATCGGCATCGACGACCGGCTGGGCGGCAAGCTGGCCACGCAGTACCTGATTGAGCAGGGGCACCGCGACATCGCGTTCGTTTCCGGCTCCATCAGCGAGCAGGGCGTGGCGCAGAAGCGCTTTATGGGCTATATGGACGCGCTGAACGAAGCGGGCCTGAGCCTGAGCGAGAAACACCTTTACCTGGGCACCGTCTCCTTCGATTTTGCCCAGTCGGTGGGCGAGGAGATGCGCGCGCGCGGCTTCGGCGAAACGGCGGCCTTCGCCACCGCGGATATTTTGGGCGTGGGGCTGATCAAGGGCCTGCACACCATGGGCCGTCGCGTGCCGGAAGATTTGTCCATTGTCGGGTTTGACGATCTGGATCTGGCCCGTATCAGCGAACCGTCGCTGACCACCGTGCATCAGGACATCGCGCAGAAGGGCAAGAACGCCGTGCAGATTATCCTGAACGCGATCGACGGGCACACGGAAAAACAGGAGCAGATTTTGCCCGTGCAGTTGGTAATCCGGGATTCGGTTGCGAAATACGAACCAAAGGAGAAAACCACGAATGATTAAACATCTTGGCGAGCAGCTGGTTCCTTTCGCGGACAGCGGTTTTGCCAGAACGCCGGAGATGCCGGTTGTCGGCGAGGCGGTGCGGGTTTGCTGCGAAACTCGTGGTGCGGAGGAAGAACCCGTGCTGACGCTGCAAACGGAGGCGGACGAGCGCAGCCTGCGTGCGGCCGAAACGGAAGCGTCCCGCTACACCTTTTTACTGGGCGCTTTTGATAAACCGCAAACCGTACGCTACCGTTTTGCGACCGCGAGCGAGCAGACCGGCTGGTATTCCTTTGACGTTACGACGCTGGAAACGGTGGAGAAGCCCATCGGGCTGTACCGCGACGGCGGCGCGCTGCGCCTTGCGCTCAGCGAGGATGTTACGCTGACCCTGCGGGGCGGCGACACGCTGGAAATGGCGCTTTCCCAGACCGGCGTACAGGGCACGCCCTGTACGGAAGCGGTGCTTGCGCTGCCCGGGCAATTTTCGATTCACCTGCGTTCGGATTCTCTTTGGGAACTTAACCGCTTAAGTGAACCAGTGGCCCGCGGCGTGCGTTATCTGCTGTGGCGGAACGCGAAGGGCCGCGTGGTGAAAACGGAACTGCAGCTGTCGCTTGCATGCGAAAAAATCCTCGGCACCGGCGAACGTTTCAGCGCCGTCAACCGCATGGGGCGCGAAGCGGGCGGGCAGGTGGCGGAGAAGTTTACACATCAGGGCGACCACACCTATCTGCCGGTGCCGTTTTTCCTGACGGAGAAGGGCTTCGGCTGGTATCGGCAAAGCGATATCCCGGCGGACATGCGTTTTGGCGAGGTTTCGAGCATCCGGCAGGAAGCGGAGGGGGAGGCCCTCGCCTGCGATCGGCTGTATTTCGGCGCACCCTGCGAGGTGCTCGGGCAGTTTGCCGCCCAGACGGGCGAACCCGTGCTGCCGCCGGAGTGGGCGTTTGGCGTGTGGATCAGCGGCAACGGGTGGAGCACCGACGCGGAGGTGGACGCGCAGCTTGCGGCGCTGAAACGCTACGATTATCCCGCCAGCGTGATGGTGCTGGAGCAGTGGAGCGACGAGCGTACCTTCTACCGCTGGCACGCTGCCCATTGGCGCGATCCGGCTGCGATGGTGGCCCGCGTGCGGGCTGCGGGGCTGCACATGGTGCTGTGGCAGATTCCGATTGTGAAACACGAGTGGGACGGTGAACCGGGCGAAGCACTTCTTCGGGATATTGACGAGGCGGTTTCGCGCGGCTACGTGGTCCGGAACGCGGACGGCGAACCCTACCACATTACGGACAACTGGTTTCACCACAGCCTGCTGATGGACTTTACCAACCCCGAAGCGGTGAAATGGTGGTTTGACAAGCGCAAACCGCTGCTGCAGATGGGCGTGGAAGGTTTCAAAACCGACGGCGGCGAGTTCCTGTTTGAAAAAGGGGCGAAGCTGCACAACGGCGGCAGCGGGCTTGCGAACCGCAACCCCTACCCCATGCAGTACCTCACGGCCTACCGGGATTTTATGCGGGAAAACGGCGTGAACGGCGTGCTCTTCAGCCGCGCGGGGTACACCGGCGCACAGACGGCGCCCATTCACTGGGCTGGCGACCAGGCCAGCGAGTGGGGCGAGTTCCGCGCTCAGCTGAACGCGGGGCTTTCGGCGGGGCTATCGGGCGTGCTGTTCTGGAGCTTCGATATCGGCGGGTTCGCCGGGCCGATCCCGAGCGCGGAGTTATACCTGCGCGCGACGGCCATGGGGTGCTTCTGCCCTGTGATGCAGTGGCACGCCGAACCGCGGAACGGCCAGTTTTCCGGCGGGATGGGCGAAGCGTACAACAACGACCGAAGCCCGTGGAACCTTGCGGAAAAGCTGGGCGACGAGCGGGTGCTGACCGTCGCGTGCGAGTTTGCGCGCATCCGCGAAAACCTGCGCCCCTA
>JAQUXV010000065.1 GCA_028692205.1 Eubacteriales bacterium | reverse complement strand
GATACTTATACGGCGCGGTAACGGTTTTCACATGCTCCTGAAGCTCGCGTTTCAGCTCGTCGCTGGGCATATAACCACGGTTTTGCACCAGCACGATCGTCGCCTTCACCACCTGCCCGCGTTCCGGATGCGGCACGGCGGTCACCGCGCATTCCATCACGGCGGGATGGGTCATCAGCGCGCTTTCCACCTCAAAAGGCCCGATGCGGTATCCACTGGATTTAATCACGTCGTCGCTGCGGCCGATAAAATAGAAATAGCCGTCCACATCGCGCCACGCCATATCGCCCGTGTGATACAGATCGTTATAGAATACCGCGTCGGTCTGTTCCTGATTGCGGTAGTACTCGATCAGCAATCCCGCCGGATGCCCGCGGTGCAGGCGAATACAGATTTCGCCTTCCACACCGTCTTCAACGTCGTTCCCATCCGCATCCACCAGCGCGATATCGTAGGCGGGCGAAGGGCGGCCCGTGCTACCGGTTTTAGGCTCCATCCACTTGCTGGTCATCAGCAGCGGCGTGGTTTCGCTCTGGCCAAACGCCTCGTGTATCTTTACGCCCGTCGCCTTCAAAAACTGCTCGTACACTTCGGGGTTTAGCGGTTCGCCCGCGCAGTTGGCCCAGCGAAGGGCGCTCAGATCATAGCCGCTCAAATCTTCTTTGATCAGAAAGCGATACACCGTCGGCGGCGCGCAGAAGGATGTAACATGGTATTTCGCCAGGCATGCCAGAAGGTCGGCTGGGATGAAGCGGTCGAAATCGTAAACAAAAAGCGTCGCGCCGCAAATCCACTGGCCGTACATCTTTCCCCACGCGGCTTTGGCCCAGCCTGTATCCGCCACGGCAATATGGATATCGTTGTCGCCCAGATTGTGCCAGTAATAAGCCGTAACCGTCTGCGCGATGGGATACGACCAGGTATGCGCCGCCATTTTGGGCATACCCGTAGTGCCGCTGGTGAAGTACATCAGCATAATATCGTCGTTTTTCGGAAGCTCGGTGGGCTTCTCCCAATGCGGGTCGGTAGCTTCCAGCAGAGTGTTGAAATTCTCAAACCCATCCGCGTCGCAAAGGGTGTACAGGTCCAGCAGCGTATCGCATTCCGGTTTTGCAGCCAGCACGTGCGCCCGCACTTCCGGTTCTTCCACGCAGATAATCGCCCGAGCGCCGCTCGCCTGCACGCGGTACACAATATCTTTTTTCTGGAACTGCGCCGTTGCGGGGATCAGCACACAGCCGACTTTCAGCAATCCCAGCGCCGCAATCCAAAATTGATAACGCCTCTTCAGCATCAGGATAACCGGATCGCCCTTTTTAAGCCCGCGGGACTTGAACAGGTTGGCCGCCTGATCGCTCAGCCTGCTGAAATCCCCAAACGTAAAAATACGCTCGTTGCCGCGAACGTCGCACCAGATCATGGCGCGCTTTTCGGGCGAAACGCGGGCGTATTCATCCACCACGTCATAGGCGAAGTGGAACTGTTGTGGTATTTTCAGTTCAAAGTTTTTTTCAAAATCCTCCTGGGAGCTAAAGTCCGTCCGTATATAGCGGTCTGCCAGCATGGATGGCGCTTCCTTTCCTGTTTCGCTTGGATTCGGTCAACGATCATGGAATCACCATCGCCAGAAAATGCACCGGTTCGTCGCCCGCGGCCTGCATGGCATGGGGCGTTCTGCTGTCGTAATATACGCTGTCGCCCGGTTCCAGAATCAGATCGGTTTTTCCGATTACGATATGCATTTTCCCGGAGAGCACATAATCGAACTCCTGTCCTTCGTGGATGTTCGGTATCATTTCGTTGTTTACATCCACCGGAATCGTAACGTAAAGCGGTTCAATCTTCCGATGCGCAAAGTTGTAGCCGAGATTTTTGTACACATATTGCCCATGCCGGGTAATATCCTGCCCTTTTCCGGCACGCGTAACGCTCAGCACATTCAGGCGCGGGGCTTCGCCCGTCAGCAGTTCGGTCATATCGACGTGGAAAACCTCGCCAACCTTCACCAGAAAGCTGATCGGGATATCGATCTCGCCGTTTTCGATTTTTTTGTACTCTTCCACGGTCACGTCCAGCGCCGCCGCCATCCGCTCCACCGTATAATCCGAGATTTCGCGCAGGTCGGAGATGCGCATGGCAATTTGCTTCACCTGATCGGACACGATAGGTGCGCCTCCTTTAATTGCAGTTGTATTATTATAACGAATTACTGTATAAACCGCAAGCTTTATCGCATCACAGCGGCAACGTTTGCGAATTCAAAATCGCATCCAGCGTAAAAAGCGCGGTTTCCGCGCTGCCGTCCTGCGATACCCGGCCGGACTTGAGGCGGTATTCCAAATCGAACAAATAGTCGTAAGCGGCTTTCAGGCGCTCGCCGGTATAACGGCGAGCCTGCGCCTGCGTCCGGCCCACGGCAAACGGCGGAATGCCCAATAACTTCGCCAGCGAAGCCTGCGGCGTTTTCTCCTCCATCAGGCAGCGAGCGTGATAAAGAATGCGGTACTGCCTCAGCAGCATCGAAAGCACCATAAAACGGTCCTCCCCGCCTTCCAAAACGGTGTTCAGCAGGCGGCAGGCCTCGTGGCTGCGGCCGGACGCCTGCGCCTCCACCATTTGGAACACCGAGCACTCCAGCGAACGCACACACACCGCGTCGATATCCTCGTCGTTCACTGTTTCACGCTCGCCGGCGTATGCGGCCAGTTTTTCCATTTCCTGTTTCAGCAGCGCCGCGTCGTGCCCCACGGTAAACACCATTTTCTGCGCGGTCGTCGCATCCATCCGCTTACCCATCGTTTTCATGGTGCGAATCATCCAACGCTCTGCCTCCGCGTCCGCCATGGGTGTAAAGCTCACCGTTGCGCCGCGCTTGTTCAGCGAAAGATACAGCTTTTTCCGGTGGTCAGCATCGCCCTTTACGAAAAAAACCAGGCAGGTGGTCGGCGAAAGCCTTTCCAAATAATCCAGTATCGCCTGCAGTTTATCTTCGCTGCCCTTTTGGGCGGTCAACAAATCGCAGTCGCGCGCAATCATCAGCCGCTTATCCGCCATAAAAGGCAGCGTTTCAGCCGCCGCGATCAGTTCATCCGCATCCGGGTTCACCAGTTCTGTATAATTCATCGCCTCCAATCCTTCGGGCAGAAGGTTTTCGCGCAGCCGGGCCAGCGCCTGCGCCTTAATATATTCCTCCGTGCCTTCAAAGAGATAGGCAGGCAGGATATCCCCGGTTTTCAGCGATTCAAAAAAAGCGTTATGGTTCATCATTTACCCCCGAAAAATAGGTTGAGATTGTAAATCCGTTTCCGCTCGCGGCAATGATAATCTCGCCGGTATTATCGGTGCAAAGGATATTCGCGCCGAAATTCTTCAGCCGCTCCAAGGTACTCTCCGCCGCGGCCTGCGACCCGCTCCCGCAGGTGACGAACGCAACTTCCGGGTCTGCCTTTTCCAGAAATGTCCCGGCTGTCGCGGTCGCGCTGCCGTGGTGCCCCACCTTCAGCACGTCGCAGGGCTGGGCGATATAGCGTTCGTACAGTTCGCCGTTATCCCCCATGCTGAGAATGCGCAAGCCGCCAAGGTTGATCATCGTCGCCATCGAGCGCTCGTTCGCGCCGATGCCTGCTCTCGTGCGCCCTTCCTCGGGCCAAAGGGCCTGTATCGTCAATTCGTGAAAGCAAAGCGTGTCTCCTGCCGCCAGTGTTTTCACCGGGACGCCGCTTTGCCGGATCATCGTCCAAACCGCGGCGGATTCGGCGCTTGTATCAACCTTTTCAAACCCTTCCGGCAGATAAATCGTTCCGATGGGAATTTCTTCATCAAACAGCGCCTTCACGCCCTGCGCATGGTCCAAATGCAGGTGTGTCAATATCAGCGCGTCCAGCGAACGGCCCTCAGCCAGCAGCCTGTCGGTTACCTCGTTGCCATATAGCCCTACGTCAATAGCGACTGTCTTGTCTCCGTCGATGATCAGCGCGGCATCCGCCTTGCCCACAGCCAGCTGATGATAGCGGAGTGACGACGGTCTTGCGGCATACGCGCCGCCGCAGGCGAGCACGGCAACCAGCGCGCCAGCCAGCACACGCTTCCACCTGGTTGCCCGCACAAAGCCGGAAACCGCTGCTACGCCAAGCAGCAGCCCCGCGTACGCCCACAGGTTCGGCGAGGGCACGCGCACCTGCGCATACGGCAATGCATTGGAAAACCCAACCAGCTGCAGCAGAAGCCAGCTTCCCCACTTTGCGCCCAAACCCAGCACCGCGCCCAACAGCCCGCCGATCCACGGCAAAAAGGACACCAGCAGCGTTACCGCATACAGCGGCACCAGCAGCCCGGCCAGCGGCACAGCACAAAGGTTGAAAACAATCCCATACAGCGGCAGCCGGTGAAACACCGCCGCTGTAGGCAGTAAAACACCGATCTGCGCCGACAGGCTAACCGCGAGCAGGCTTTTCAGATTATCGTATTGGCTGCTGAAAAAGCCCCGCACTTTGCCCGTTCTCCCATGCCGCTCGCGCGTCGGCAGCCAGCTTTCCACTTTACGGCGGATCGGCGCATACAGCAGCAGGATGCTCGCCATTGCCGCAAACGATAACACAAAACCCGCCGAAAAAAGCTGCAGCGGATGAATCGCCAGCACGATGATCGCTGCCGCCGCCAGCGTGGTAAGAGGATCGGGCTTTCGCCCGACCGCATAGGCTGTCATGATCAGCAGCGCCATCACCGATGCCCGCACCGACGCGGGTGAAAACCCCGTGATGACACAATAGAACGCCAGAAAAGCCGCCATCACGGGCAAATGGTATGCTTTTCGTAATGTAAGCGCGTTCAGCAGCCACAGTAATGCCACCGACAGCAGCCCCACATGCAGGCCCGAAACCGCCATCAGGTGCGCAACGCCCGCTTTCTGGAACGCCAGCTGTTCATCCGTGCTCAGGGCATCCCGGTCGCCAAGCAGCATTGCCATGGCAAGGCTGCCTTCGTCGCCCATCAGCGCCTGAAAACGCCCGCTGCAAAACTTTCGTATCCGTGCGGAAACGCTTTTCCAGGGTGCCGTCTGCGCATCGTTAAGCACCTCCAGCCCCTGAACGCCGGTAATTCCATAACCGATTCCGCTTTGCAGCAGCCACAGGCGTGAATCGAAATCGTTGGCATTCTGTTTGCCGGAAGGAATATATACCCGGCCGCCGAAGCGGAGCAAAGCGCCGTCAAACAGATCGTCTACTCCCATACCGCTGTCCGCGTCCAGCGTGCAGTAGGCGCGCCCGGATTGCGGCACTCCGTCCAGCGTAACGTCGCAGAGAACAAACGCGATTCCGCCGGACGAACGTTCCGAAGGGTTTCCGTATACCGTGGCGGTGATCGTCTCATAAGCCCCGGTATTCGGCAAAGCCGGATTCAGTTTTGCCTGCGTCATTAGTAGCGCCGCCATCAGCACAAGGGGTAGGCAGGCCCAGCGCAGCGGCAGCCGCAACCGCCAAAGGATTGCCGCAAGCAGCACGGAAACCCCCGCCAGCCAGAGCGGCCACAACCCCGGCGTTACATGCGCCGCCAGCCATACGCCCGTACCGAGCACAAGCGCCGTAAACGGCAGAAAGCGGCTGCGCTCATTATTGCCCAACCGCTTCAACAGACCCCTGTTTTGGTTTATCACACGCGTTCCGCCTCCATTGGCGGTCGCTCGTTCAACAGGCACACCGCTTGCGCGGATATGCCCCGTTCCTCGCCTTCGTATCCCAGTCCCTCGGTCGTCGTCGCCTTCACGCTTACGCAGCCGATCGGCAGCCCCAGCCTTTCGGCAAGGTGCTTGCGCATCTCATCAATATAGGGCCTTAGCTTCGGCCTCTGCGCCGCAATCGTCACATCCGCGTTCACCGGTGTAAAGCCAAGTTCCTCAATGCGTCCAACCACCGCGCTTAACAGCTCCAGCGAGCACGCGCCGCGATAGCGCTCGTCCGTATCGGGAAACAGCGCGCCGATGTCGCCCAGCGCCGCCGCGCCCAGCAGCGCATCCATCAGGGCGTGGGTCGCCACATCCGCGTCGCTGTGGCCCAACAGGCCCTTTTCATGCGGAATTTTCACCCCGCATAGTATCAGGTCACGGCCCTCCACAAGGCGGTGTACATCCATCCCGTGTCCAATCCGCATTAGGTGTTCGCCTCCTCGTCCCGCGCCGCAAGGATCGCCTCGGCCAGCCGCAGGTCAAAAAGCGTCGTCAGCTTGATGTTCTCCCGGCTTCCATCGCACAGATATACAGGCAGCCCCGCATGTTCCAGCAGGGCTGCGTCGTCGGTTGCGATATAATGGTCGTTCAGGGCAGCCTGATGCGCCGCGCGAAGCTCCGACACACGGAAAGCCTGCGGCGTCTGCATGGCGCGAAGCGCGCTGCGGTCGAGGGTTTCCAGCACGCGGCCGTCCGCTTCCGCGCGTTTAATCGTATCGGTTACCGGCACAGAGGCCACGCCGGAACCGTGCTTTTCCAGGGAGTGGAGCGTACGCTTGATTACCGTTTCGGTTACCAGCGCCCGCGCCCCGTCATGCACCAGCACGCCTTCCGCGTCCTCCGGCAGCGCCGCAAGGCCGCACGCGACCGACGCCTGCCGGTCTTCGCCGCCGGCAACCACGCTCAATACAGCGTCTGCCAGCCCATAGCGTTTCAGCGTTCCCTGCATCAGCGTTACTTCGTCCGCCCGCGCCACGACAGTCACGCCCGCGCACAAGCCTGTAAACGGCGCAATGGCGCGTACGATGGCCGGTATACCCCGGATAGGCAGAAAAATCTTATTGATCTCCGCGCCCATGCGCCTGCCGCTGCCGCCGCCCAACACCACTGCGTATGTTTTCATGCTCTACTCCGCTCCGCCAGTGTCTGTTCGTCCTCCTGCAACACTTCGTATAAATCTGTCGCGCCTTCCTTGCGCACAGTTTCCTGTACGGCCAGGATGCGATAGCGACCGATTCGATTTCCGAAACGGATCTCCATCTCGTCTCCCGCCTTCACTTCCGCGCCGGGCTTCGCCGTGCGTCCGTTCAGGCTTACCCGCCCGCCGGCGCAGGCCTCGTTGGCGACGGTCCGGCGCTTGATAATGCGGGATACCTTCAAATATTTATCCAGTCTCATATTGCCTCCGAAAGAACTCCCGCCGCCGGGGCAGGCGTTTATTACTCGTTTCGTAAGCTCCCCGTAAGCGGCTGGTTCAATTCTATCCTTGCTCAGGTCAGTCGGTTTGCGTTTCCGCGCCCGCAAGCATTACGATGGCGCGGGCGATAATATTCACCGTCTGCATCAGCGATTTAATCAGGATATACTCATCCGCCTGATGCGCCACGTCGTCGTCTTCGGGGAACGTCGCCCCGAACGCGACGCCTTCCTCCAGGCAGCGGGCATACGTACCCCCGCCTGTGGCGATGCATTCGCGGGTGCGCCCCGTTTCGGCATGGTACGCATCCAGTAGGGCCGTTACCAGCTCACTGTTGGGCGCTACATGGTGCGGATCCTTTTGGGATACGGCGACGGCTTCGACCGTTGGAGCCAAAGTATCCTGCACCGTTTTTACAATCCGTTCGCTGTTGGCCAGCAGCGGATAACGGAAATCCAACACCGCGTACAGGCCGTTCTCATCATAGCGCAGCACGCCCAGGTTGCAGGTCAGCGCGCCGCTGGTATCGTCCCTGCAGGCAACGCCCAGGCCCTGGCCGTCGTATTCCACGCCGATGGTATCCGCAAGCGTTTTCAGTCCGCCCGTTACCCCCAGGGCGCGCAGCATTAGCAACAGTTCGCCCAGCGCGTTCCGCGCGGCTTCGGGGTAGGCCGCGTGCCCAAGCGTTCCCTCGGCTGTAAGCTTCACGCCGCCTTCCGCGGGTTCCGCCACTACGTTGAGCGTCATCTCTTTCGCAAGCCGGTTAAAGCGCGCGCACTCGTCGGCGTCGCTCTCAATCAGCGCGGTTGCGTTGCCCGGAATAACGTTATGCCGTTCTCCAACGGCAATCTTCAGCACCTTCAGGCCGTCCTTGGCGGGTTTGGCGCGCAGTTCCATCACCAGCATGCCCTTTTCGGTGTTGATAACCGGGTAGCTCGCATCCGGGCTGAAACCCGTGCGGGGCATATCGCAATGCGCCATGTAATACTTCATGTCGTCCCAGCCGCTTTCCTCGTCGCAGCCGAGGATCAGGCGGACTTCCCTTTTCAGCGGTATCCCCGCCCGCTGAATCGCCTTCATGGCAAACAGCGCCGCCACGGCAGGGCCTTTATCGTCGCTCGTGCCCCTGCCGATCACCCGGTCTTCTTCCACGATTCCGGCAAAGGGTTCCACCGTCCAGCCGTCGCCTACCGGCACCACGTCCAGATGCGCCAGAATCCCCACCGGGTCAACACCGATCGGCCCCATGCGGATATCGCCTGCATAATTATCAAAGTTGCGGGTTTCAAACCCCAGCGCCTGCGCGTCGGCCAGCGCTGTTTCCAACGCCAGTTTAACCTGTGCTCCGAAGGGCGCGCCCTCTTCGGCAGCGCTTTTAATGCTGGGTTTGCTAATCCATCGTTTCAGTGTTTCAATCAGTTCGGGTTGGCTCTCGTCGATGATTTGATGTAAGTTATCCACGTTGTCTCCTCCAAAGATTGCACGTCGTTCAGTGAATATTGATTGCCTTTGCCAGCCGCTCAACCGCTTCAAGCGTCTGGCTGTGAGGACAGCCGAAGTTGAACCGTAAAAATCCCTCGCCCAGTGTTTTACTAAAAAACGTTCCCGGCGAAAGCGCTACTCCCTGTTCATGCGTGCGCCGCATCAGCTCGTCGGTTGTGAGGCCATAGGCGCGCAGGTCGATCCACGCAAGGAAAGTGGCTTCCTGCGGGCTCATCACCGCGTCCGGCAGGTGTTCGGCCAGCGCCTCGCTGAGCAGGCTGCGCGCATCGTTCAGATACGCAAGCAAACCGTCCAGCCATTCCTCGCCGCAGCGATAAGCCGCCTCGGTGGCGGTGAGTGCGAAAATGTTCCCTGCCGCCACGCCCGCGTCGCGCATGGTAATCTCCATCGCATGCTTGGCCTGCCGGTTGCGCGTAAACAGTACGCCCTGCTGCAGGCCCGCGAGGTTGAAAGTTTTTCCAGCGCTGGTCAGTACGATGATCTTCGCGTCCGCATCCTCGTCCAGCGTCATGGCGCTTACGAATGCGCCGCGCCCGTAAACAAAGTCCTGATGGATTTCGTCCACCACGAGCATCACGCCGTACCGTTTGCAAAGGGCATAGGCGTTTTGCAGCTCCTCGCGTGTCCACGCGCGGGCAACAGGATTATGCGGGTTACACAGCAGCGCGAGTTTAACGCCGCTTTGAAAGGCCTTCTCCATGCCCTCCAAATCCATGTGGTAGCGGTTCTCCGCATCGGGAACCAGCGGGTTTTCCACAATCCGGCGGTCATTCTGGCGGATCACATCGAAAAACGGGCCGTATACGGGCGGCTGAATCAGCACGCCGTCGCCCGCCTGTGTAAAGGTGCGCACTGCGATTCGAAGCCCCGGCACCACGCCCGGCAGTATTGCCTGCTGTTCTTTGGTAAGCGCTACGCCGTGGCGGCGCTGCATAAAGGCCAGCATCGTTTCCGCCAGCGAATCGGGCTGTTCGGTATAGCCGTATACCGGGTGCTGCGCACGGCGGGCAATCGCTTCGGTTATTTCGTCGGCACAGCGGAAATCCATATCCGCCACCCATACGGGCAGCAGTTTCCGCCCTTCCTTCGCCTGAAGCATATCCCATTTATACGTGTTGGTTCCGCACCGGTCGATCGGTTGGCTGAAAAAATCAGCGTCGTAACGGTTCATAGGATCCTTCGCTTTCATTATGTTCTGTTATTCAGGCAACGGGACCGCTGCACCACAGCACCCAGTAGCCGCCGCTCCGGTCGATAATCTCCACTTTGCGGAAAATCGTTTCCAGATACGTTTTAGCCGAGGGCGCGCCCTGCTGCTTGCGGATAACGATCACCATCGCGCCGTTTTCGCTGAGTGCTGCGGCTCCGTCAGCAAAAAGGTGGTAGATCACCTTTTTCCCCGCGCGAATCGGCGGGTTTAAGGTAATCAAGTCGAAGGTACGGTCCGCCAACGCCGTAAAGCCGTCGCTTTGCAGGGTTTCCGCCGTTACGCCGTTCAGCTTCGCGTTTTCGGCGGCCAGCGCCACGGCCCGCTCGTTGATATCCGCCATGGTAAGGCTGCACGCGGGGAAAGCTTTTTTCAGGCTCACGCCCAGCGCGCCGTAACCGCAGCCCATATCCAGCACGCGCCCGTCCACCGCCTGCGGCAGTGCGTCCAACAGCGCTTGCGTTCCCTTATCCATCCCCGTTCGGGAGAATACGCCGCTGTCTGTAACAAATGTAAGGGTTTGCCCCCGATACTGTGTATCAAATTTTGCGGGACGGTGCTCGCTGTGCGGTGACTGGGTAAAATAGTGGTCGGTCATGCGTCCCCTTCTTTCCCTTCCGCGGCCGAGTGAAGGGCGGCCTTTTCTTCCCTGTTCAGTTCCCGCCATTCGCCCACGGGGATATCCAGCCTAATCGGGCCGAACCCCTGCCGGTGAAGCGCAAGCACCTCGCGCCCGCGCGCCCCGAACATCCGCTT
>JAQUXV010000064.1 GCA_028692205.1 Eubacteriales bacterium | reverse complement strand
ACGCCGATCAGCAGTTCCGGCTTTTCTTTTTTCAGCTCTTTCAGCCAGATCACGTTGCCAAGCGCACGGCGCTCCGCATTATCGCGTACGCAGCAGGTGTTAAACAGTACCAGATCGGCGTGGGTACGGTCGTCCGCCTCACGCATATCCATTTGCTCCAGCATACCGGCCAGCTTTTCGCTGTCGTGCGCATTCATCTGGCAGCCGTAGGTTACGATATGATAGCTTTTCGGCCGGTTCGGCATCGCAGCGATGGCCGCCATTGCCGCCTGTTGCTCCAATTGCTCGTCCGTTGTGCAATATACCGGGGGTTTGTTCACGTTTGATAATCCCTCTCGTTATTCTTTTTCGCGCTGTAGCCTGTAGCCCGTACCGCCGCAGGTTTTGCAGGGGGTTTCCACCATATCCCGAAGCGATGCTCCGGCACGCTTGCGCGTGATTTCCAAAAGACCCAGCCGGGTGAAGCCATGGATAACGGTTTTGGTTCGGTCGCGCTCCATTTCCTTCTCCAACTGATCCGCAACCGTTTTACGATCTTCGTCGGACTGCATATCGATAAAATCGATCAGCACGATGCCGCTTAAGTTGCGCAGGCGTATCTGCCGCGCGATCTCCGCGCAGGCCGCCAGATTTTGCTCCAGCGCGAGGTTACCGTCTTTCTCGCCGATATATTTAGCCGAGTTGACGTCTACGGTTGAAAGCGCCTCGCATTCGTCAATCACCAGTGTCCCGCCGTTTTTCAGCGGTACTGTGCGCGCCAGCGCCGTATGCAGCTGCTCGTCCACACGGGTCGCCCGCCAAACGGCGTCCAGTTCAACTTCGCTTAATTGCTCCCACATCAGGCCGCTGGGCGGGGACGGCATACGGTTGACCGCGTCGCCGCAGGTTACATTCAGCTGATAACGGGGCGCGTAATCCCGCACCAGCGCGGTGAGCGCGGAGGGATCCCGGTATAATACGGCGGGCGCTTTCTGGTAAACCGCTTTCTCCCGGATGTTCTCCCACAGAGTTTTCAGGGAGGCAATTTCCTCCTCCACTTCGGCTTCCGTCGCCAGCAGCGCGGCATACCGCATAATCAACCCGTATTGTTCCGCGGCGATTCGCCCGCCCATTTCCGTAAGCTTTGCGCGCTCCGTATCGACCGTTACGCGCTTGCTGACGCCGATATAGCGGTTCAGCGGCATATAAATAACCAGCTGACCCGGCAGGGCGACATCCCTTGTGAGGAATGCTCCTTTTTCGCCGTGTGCGTCCTTTTTAACCTGCACAATCACGTCTTCGCCGGAAATCAAAGGCTTTTCATCCAGCTGCTTCTGAAAGCTATCCATCTCCGCAAGAGGCAAAAAACCGTTTTGCGGCTGCCCAATGTGTATGAAAGCGGCTTTCACGCCCGCGGCGATGTTTTCCACTCGGCCCAGAATTACGGCGTTCACAAGCGTGGTTTCATCCATGTTTTCCGCGTAGAATTCCACCAGCCTGCCTTTGTCCACCACTGCGATTCTGCGGTGGTCCTCCTTGGCCTTTACAATCATTTTAAGAGTTTCAGCCATCTTCGTACGCCTCCAGCGGTATCGCCGTCCCGTCCTTCCGTCTTGCAAGTATCGTGTCCCGATAAGCGATGTAAGGTACTGATTCCAACTTCGCCATTTCGCACAGCGCCCGCATCAGCACCGAAGGCTTCAGCGAGCCGTCTGCCCTGTTGGCAATTTCGCATCGGATCTGATAGCCGTCGTCCGTTTGATGTATGTCGGCCTGCGTCACAAACGGGCGAATATCGGTCATTTTTTCTCCACTCTTGGTCTTTCGCATCGTTTGGACTTCTTTTAACGCCATAAAGCGGTGAAAAGCATCGGCAATCGCATCCGCATCCGGCCCCGCGTCCAGCTGTATGCGCAGGCGGGAGCCGGACACCAGCGCCATCAGCGTAGGATAATCATCCGCCACGGCACGCACCTGCATAATTTGAAGGGCTGCCGGCAGCGCTTTCTGCAGCGTCGCCGCAAATTGATCGGGATCGCACTCGCCCTCTACAGGCACATCCATAATCTCCCGCATGCCCACAACGCCCACGGAGAGCGGCGAAGCGAAACTGAGTTGGATATGCGGGTTAAAGCCGTTGCTGTATCGGATGGGCAGATTGCTGCGTCTCAGCGCGCGCTGCATGGCGCGCATCAAATCCAGATGGCCGATATGCCGGAGCGCGAGGTTTTTTTGAAAAACAACGATCATCCGCATACGCCGCACAACCCTTCGATCTGTTCAATACCGCAGCCGTTGCAGCCCAGCCGACAATCCCGCGTGGTTTGTTCCTTAAGCGCGCGCTCGTATTCACGGAGCAGATAACGCTTGGTAACCCCGATATCGATAAAGTCCCATGGCAGAAGCTCGTCCAGCCCGCGTTTGCGGTTGGCGTAGAAAGCGGGGTCCACGCCCGTGTCGGTAAAAGCCTGCATCCACAGATCGTACCGGAACTGGTCGTTCCAGCCGTCCAGCCTGCAGCCCAGCTCCCACGCGCGGTACAGTACGTCCGCCATTCGCCGGTCTCCCACGGCAAAGCACGCCTCCAGAAAACTGATGGAAGGATCGTGC
The DNA here is from genome assembly GCA_028692205.1 of Eubacteriales bacterium. Next base: position 8,039 of record JAQUXV010000064.1, on the reverse strand, counting down.
CAGTGGAAGGTTACGCCGCGAATGTTCAGTAATCGCCGCAGTTCCATCTGCTTCTGCTTTACAACCTCCATGGTATCCTGCGCGCACCACTGGAAAGGCGTGAAGGGTTTGGGCACGAATACCGCGGCGCTGCAAGTAACGCGCAGCCCCTTGGCGCGCTGCCCCTTGGGGACAGCATAATATGCGTTCACGGCGGCCTTCGCAAGCGCGGCAATTCCTTCCAGGTCGGCCTGCGTTTCGGTGGGCAGACCCATCATGAAGTACAGCTTTACACTGTTCCAGCCACCTTCAAACGCGTCTTTCAGCTTGCCCAACAGATCTTCCTCGGTTACGCCTTTGTTAATCACATCCCGCAGGCGCTGGGTTCCGGCTTCCGGCGCAAAGGTAAGGCTGGATTTTTTCACCCGCTGGGTTTGCGCCAGCGAATCCTTCACAACGCTGTCGATGCGCAGCGAAGGCAGCGATATGCTTACCCTCTTGTCGGCAAAGCGCTCCATCAGCTTCTCGCACAGCTCGGGCAGTTTACTGTAATCACCGCTGGAAAGGGAGGAAAGCGATATTTCCTCATACCCGGTGCTGTCCACCAGTTTCTGGGAAAGCTCCATCAGTTTCTCTACACTCCGCTCCCGAACGGGACGGTACAGCATTCCCGCCTGGCAGAAACGGCAGCCGCGCGTGCAACCGCGCATAATTTCCAACATAATTCTGTCATGCACAATCTGCGTGTACGGCACAGGCATAGTTTCGGGGTAGGGCGCGGTGTCCATATCGGCGATAAAACGCTTTTTTACCATCACGGGCGCGGCCGGATCACCGGGCGTGAAGCTTGTCAGCGTGCCGTCTTCGTTGTACGTTACCTGATAAAGTGCGGGAACATATACACCCTCGATGGAAGCAATTCGTTTCAACCGCTCGGCGCGGGGAACGCGGTTTTTCTTGCACTCGTTCAGCGCGTTCACAACTTCAACAATGACTTCTTCCCCATCGCCCATCATAAACGCGTCGATAAACGCGTGCAGCGGTTCGGGGTTGGACGCGCATGGGCCGCCCGCCACCACGATAGGGTCTTTCTCGCCGCGCTGCTCCGCCTTTACGGGCACGCCGCCCAGCGAGAGCATTTCCAGTATGTTGGTATAGCTCATTTCATACTGAAGCGTAAACCCGACAATGTCAAACCGGTTCAGCGGCGTACGGCTTTCCAGCGAGAACAGCGGCACGCCTTCCTTTTTCATCTCGGCAATCATATCGACCCAAGGCATGCAAACCCGCTCGCAAACCGCGTAAGGCAGAGCGTTGATAATGCTGTACAGGATTTTCATCCCCAGATGGGACATAGCCACTTCATAAGTGTCCGGGAAGCAGAAAGCGAACGAGATATCCGCCTCGCTAATCGGCTTTACGTCGGTATTCATTTCGCTTCCGGTATATCGCGCGGGTTTTTCCACCCGTTCCAAAATGCGCTCAATACGCTCGATCATTCCGTTCCTCCGTTCAAGGGAACTCTTCTTTGCCGGTATCGCATTTACGATATCCGCAAAAGATTCCTATGTTAATGTAACATGCGCGCGCGGGTTTTTCAACTGTCGCGGCGAAAAAGAACAGCCGATTACCGCCAATAAAACAGCCGTCCTTTGAACGGACGGCGGATTGGAAAGTTTATTCGTCTACCTTGATACAGCCGCTTTCTGCGGCAGCTCATCCGGAAGCTCAAAGTCCGTGCCCAGCGCCGCGCGAGCCATAAAAGCTTTGTTTTCGCCGTGCTCCTTTTCAAGTTGCATCAGCGATACAGCCGGAGATGTAATCAGCGTTTGCCGATCGTTCAACGGGGCAAGCATTCGCTCCTCGCCGTATCCCCGAAGCTTCAGCCCCTTTCTGGCAAGGGCGAACAGCTCCCGCGCGTAATGCAGGGTGTCCTCGGTATTGGAGAACGCGTAACAGCCAAGAGAGGCTTGCCGGTTCCGCTCGTTGGGGGCGGGCATGGCATGGTGCGCATCAAAATCTCTGGCCAGCTCCAGCGCCTCGTTGAGCACTGTTCGCAACCCCAGGTTGAACGCCGAGGGCGTAAAGGCCTGCCCAAAGGGCTGTGAGCAAAGAATACGGTATTCAACCGTTCCGTAAGAGGTGGTTACAATGTTGCGTTCCAAATCCAGATATTGAATATCCTCTTCCAGCGCATCCGGCTGTTTGAAATATTCCTTAACGGGTGTGGGCGCGAATACATTGGTTACGCCGTCGCGCTTGCGCATAAAGATGCAAACGTCCTCATAGCTGTGCGCAATTTCTTCGGCTGTTTTTAGCCCCAGCTGCTGTGCGCCGACCAACCCGATTTTCTTGAAGGAAGAACGCATGTATAATTCGTTACGCGCACACAGGTAATGCCTTCCGTCAATATGCGCAGGCGAATCGGCAAACAGAATGATGTTCATCCAGTCAAGGCGGGTGAAAAGCTCAAAAATCTGGGGGAGTTCTTCTACCGTGGTGTTAAAATGAATCTGCTCCGAAGAGATAACGCAATAGAAGTCTTTATAGTATCGTCGCTTCATCCGGTAGTGCTGAAAATACTCCGCAATTGCCAAGGTAAGCTCCCGTTCAATCAGGTGCGGGTTGGCGGTTCTTGCCAGAAACGGGTTAAAACCGACGCCGAGCAGCGTATGATCCATATTCTGCATAAGCGACTGTTCCCGTTTCAGCGTTTCCCGAAAGCGAAGGTATGGCGTCCATAGGCTGGGCGCGCTTGCGGATGCGAATTCCACATTTTCAAGGCAGGTGTCGAAAGTGAGCGTATTGCCGTTGTGATCGGTTACCGCCAAGGGTACGCCGTCCTGATCCCGCCGTGAAATCTGGTATCCCAGAGGCGTTACGCCTTCCATTAACGTCGGCGCCACCTCTGCGCTGAACGTTTTTCCGTCCATCGGCACCAGCGGAAACTCCAGTTCGATACCAACATGGTCCTTACCATTTTTACGGATTCCATCCGTGAGATAATGATACAGCAATCGGTCTGTATCCAAAGAGAAGCAGCTCCTTTCAGCATTCGAACTGCAACGGTAGTATTGGGGTTCCTGATTCAGTAAAACTTGCGTTGTGATGAACTGCGCCTTGGGCTGATCGAGATGCCATGCCGCTTTCGGCAACACGCACGGGTTCTTCTCCATGAATTCGCACGAATGTCCTCGGATACCGAAACGATACAGGTTCTGAGTTCATCCGCCTGAACGGGATGGCGACTGGCTCCGTTTTTCACAGCTCCCGGAGCCGCTAAATCATAGCACAGTTATGCGCGGTTGTCGATTGTTTTTCGCCTCATTTTACAGCTTTTTTTCTCGCTGAAAGCTTACAATTTTGTATAGAAAATGGCCATCGATTTCCAACAGGAAAACCGATGGCCATAGATGAAATGTTGGCTATTTTTTACTTGCTCGCGAGCGCCAGCGTAGCCGTCCAGCCAAGGTCGATCGCCTTCTGGTGGGACGTTGCATACGGCCCGATCGCCGCCACCTGCGCCGCTGTGCGCGGGAAGTGGATGCACAAATGGCCCGCAAAGTTGTTGTTGGTAATGTGCTGCACTTCGTGCGGCATATCGTGGGTGGAAGCCATATACACGCGCCCGTCGCTGAACACCACCCAAACCGCTTTGGGCGTCCAGGTGTTTACGCCGCCGAAAGCTTTAACCATGTTAGCGGTATCTTCCTTCGTAAGCGGTTCAGCGTCGGCATGCGCGCCGAAGCTGAACATATGTACCTTCCAGCTGAGCCCTGTTGTGAAATCGTACACCGTCGCGTACGGATACAGCTTGCAGCGCGCTTTAACTTCGGTATACCAGTTGGCATAACGCACGTTGGATGCGCTGGGAGCCGTTGAGAGCGTGGGTGACGTTGAGCTTACGGAGGAGCTGGAACCGTTTGCGGTTACCGCGGATGTGCTGTTGATTTTCGCAAGGGTTTTTGTACCCGCAATACCGTCCGCGCTCAGCCCGTTTGCTTTCTGGAAAGCAATCAACGCCAGAGCGGTCTTCGCGCCGAAATTGCCGTCCGCCGTTCCGCTCAGGTACCCGAGGGTAATCAACCTCTCCTGCAGGTCTTTCACAGCATCGCTGATCGTGCCCTGTTTCAGGGTCGTACTGGTGCTTACGGTGTTCTTTACGGCGCTGTTTGAGAACAGGACGCTTTGCGTGTTGGTGCCAGCGACGCCATCGCGTACAAGGTTGTTCGCCTTCTGGAAAGCGACAAGCGCTGTTTTGGTTGCTGTTCCAAAATTGCCGTCTGCGGTGCCGGTTAAGTACCCTAGTTCAATCAGACGGTTTTGCAGGGTCGTTACGTCATTGCCGCTGTCGCCGTAGCGCAGGCTGGTGCTGAGTGTTGTCGAGCCTACGTCGCCGGTAACCGCAGCCGTGCTGAACATCAGGGCTTGGGTCGCATACCCGGCGATACCGTCAACCTTCAGACTGTTGGCCTTCTGGAAAGCCTGAATCGCTTTTATATCGTCTTCCAAACATACGCCGTCCAGGCGGGAGGAATAATACCCCAGTTCCACCAGCCTCTTTTGAAGCGCTAATACCGCGGAGCCGCGGGAACCGGATTTAATGGTCACCACATTGTCTTCGGTGATCACCGTTGCCGTGGTCGGCGCCGGCGTGGCGGTGGCAGCCGCATATATCGGGTTTGCGCCAAACAACACGGTTCGGGTTTGCGCGCCGCAAACACCATCCTGCGTAAGTCCGTTCTTTTTTTGAAAATCTTTCAGCGCGCTCACGGTTCCGCTGCCGAACTTACCGTCAACCTTTCCGGAATAATAACCCAGATCGGTCAGGCGCTGCTGAACCTTTTTCACATCGTCGCCCGTATCGCCGCTGCGCAGCGTATCGGTAGGCGGCGCGATGGTCGGGGTTGGCGTGGGCGTAACGACCTCCGAAGAGGAAATGGCCGTAGCTCCGTACAGAATCGTCAGCACATCCGGCGTCGCGATAGCGTCGTTTGCGATGTTCATTTTTACCTGAAAAGCTTTCAATGCAGTCAACGTAGCTTTATCGCACACGCCGGTGATGTCCCCGGCATAATATCCCAGTTCCCGCAGGCGTGTCTGCATTTTTTCCACAGCTTCGCCCGTATTGCCGGATTTGATGGTAATGCCGGATACCATCGGCAAAGCCTTGATTACTTTTCGATAGCCTTTGGTGTTCTTGGGTTTCCCTTCGAAGATAAGATACTGTAGCGCCTGATCGGCCACGCCGTCCTGCGTAAGGCCGTTTCTCTTTTCAAACGCCGTCACGGCGGCTTTGGTGCCGGAACCGTATTTTGAATCGATGGTATTGGTATAATAGCCAAGCTCGGTCAGCGCTTCCTGCAGCGCGCGCACCTGCGAGCCTGTGGCTCCGACCGACAGCGAGGTATATTTGGTTGCTTCGGGGTTGACGGTAACCGTTGGGACGGGCGTCGGCGTGGGAATGCCTGCCAGAACAATGTAATCCGTCATAACATATCCGTTTTTACCGTTATATTTAATTTTCGCGAATCCGTTGGAGGTAACGGAATAAACGGTGATCATCGCTTCCGCGGGAATGACCAGCAGCGCTGTGGAAGAAGTGGCTGCCGACTTGCGCAGCTTCACCCTCGCGATTGTGGTGGTATCGTACGGATAGCTGTCCACCCCCGTTAACGGGTCCTGCGTGGTTGTGGGCACGCTGCTTTCGTTTTCGCCGTCGATAAATTCGATCATGGCGTATCCGGTATAATTATTGTATTTTACCTTATAGAAGCTGCCCGATTTGCCGAGGACTGTTACCGTATCGCCCTGGTTGATCGTCGCCAATACTACGGATGTGGTGTTGGCATATTTACGCAGTTTAACACTGTCGCCCGACTCCGTATCGTACGGGTACGCAGTCGCTGCGGCCGGAATGCAAGTCGCAGCCAGTAGCGCAACGAGCGCTAAAGCTGCCAGCGCATGCCTCAGGCGATTCATCATCGTTCAGCCTCCAAGTACTGATCATTGCATTTAAGCAGGAATTTCCTTTTAACACTTCTATTTTAGGGTAGATTATGAAGTGTGTCAAGAAAAATATTCATATTTGTGTAATATTTTCAGTGTATTTCGTTATCTTTTCCGTTTTCGATTTCTTTTATTATTGGTGAGCTTTGTCCGAACGAACGCCTCCATCTCCGCATATTCTTTCACGCTGCAGCGCACGCACATCGCCTGCCACCAAAACGGCCGATATAACAAGCAGGTTGCGGTTTCCGGCCAAAACTGCGCCCGTTTGATCTGCTGCCACGAGAGGTCTGTCTTTCGTACTAATGTGAGTCCTTCTTCGGATGATGGGCCGTCCTTTCGGATCGCCTCGACGGCCTCCTGTGTTGTAAAGCGGGCATATAACCGCAGCTTTGTTGGTTTGCGGATATACACATAGGTGTGCGCGCCTTTCTGATCCAGCGCATACCGTACCGTTTCACTCCCCTGCAGCAAAAAAAGCAGCAACGACACCAGTAAAACAACACCGAGCACCGTCAGCAGCATCTCAAAATAGCCCTGTAAAAATAGGTTGACCACACCCGGCGTCCCTTCCGTATAGGCTTCCGCCGCCACGCTTGCCAGCAGCACCAGCGCCATCACGGACACCGCCACACGGAGTACGGCGTTCCACGAAAACCAATCTTTAACCGGTGCCCGGTCCAGCCAGAAAGAGAGCCTAACGCCCGATTTGGTAAGTTTTGCTCCGCAAACCGGGCAGGTCTCTCCGTTCGGTCTTTCCGTTTTGCATTTCTTACAATAGTTTACCAGCGGCATCCAAAAACTCCTTGATCTGTCCTGTTTCTAAAAATCTAACGATGACGGGTTCGTTTTGCATACCCGCGCTGCTTCGTTTCGCGCTATTTTGTTTCGTCCAGCAACCGCTGTACCATGCGCTCGGCATATTGCCGCGCATACTGTGTGTTTTCGGCGATCTCCGCCTGTTCCTGCGGTTGGTCGCCCATCAGCGCGACGAACTGGCTTACCTTCAGCCCCAACGCATCCTGAATATCCTGGTCGCTTCCGCTTCTGGAAACCAGATAATAGCATAGGATGGAATCCGTCTGCCCCATGCGGTGCGCGCGGTCTTCCGCCTGGCTGTGTACGGCCGGAGACCAATCCAGTTCCCCAAACACTACGCAGGTTGCCCGTTGCAGGTTCAGGCCGGATGCCGCCCGAAGCGATATGCAGCACAGATCGGTTCTGCCGGACATAAAACGGTCCAGCGCCCGATCCTTCTGCGCAGGGGTTTCCCGCCCGGTGATAAAGACAGGTGAAAAGCCGTGAAGCTCTTTGCGATACGCATCCATCACCTGATGGTGGTGCGCAAACAGCAGCACCTTTTCGCCACCCTCCAGCAACGCGCGCACGAATTGAGAAACATAGGGTGTTTTTGCAAGACCAGTTGCCTGCCTCTCCCCCTGCTCCACTTCCATGGAAAGAATCGCTTTTTGCGACGCGGTCAGCGTGCCGTCGTGTTTCAGTTGCTTCAGTTTGTCGCTCACGGGGGCCATCAGCCTGCGGTAAACGCTGTCGTCGCTGTCGATGGTAATTACCAGCCGTCGTTTAGGCGGCAAGTCGGCCAGCACATCCTGCTTGGTGCGCCGAAGCAGAATCCCCTCGCCGCGCAGGTGCTCGCCCAGCAGATCGGGCTTGGCTACGATCTGGTTGCCGTAACCGTAGCACCATTCGCGTGTAAAGCTTTCATAGTCGCCCAGAAAATGAAAATCGAGCGTGTTGATTACGTTCCAGATTTCCGCGCCGCGGTTATAGATGGGCGTTCCGCTTAAGCCCACCACACGGTCCGCGCCTTCCGCCAGCAGGCTCGCGGCAGAGTATTTTTCGGTTCCGCTGTGGCGAAGCTCCTGTATCTCATCAAAAATCACATAATGGATTCCAAGTTCCGGCAACGCCTGTTTCCACCCTCTGAGCAGCAGATAGTGCATCAGGTAAACATCCGCCGGGGGGAGCGAATAGGGCGTTAACCCTTTGATAATATGCACGGTCATCGGGCTTCCGTCCGGTTTATGGAT
>JAQUXV010000063.1 GCA_028692205.1 Eubacteriales bacterium | reverse complement strand
GCGGCAAAGTGGACACCGTGCTTATGAAACTGATCGACACGCAGATGGCTTATCCCGGCATCCTGATCGCGCTGATGCTGATTTCCATTTTCGGCACCGGCGTGCGCAACGTGATCATCTCGCTGGGGGTCATGTCCATTCCGCGGTTTGCCCGCATTACGCGCGCGGGGTTCATCCAGTATAAGAGCTACGATTTTGTCAAAGCGGCCCGGGCCCGGGGCGCCAACTCCCTGCGCGTGATGTATATTCACATTCTTCCAAACATCCTTTCCTCGCTGGCCGTTACCTGCTCGCTCGCCTTCGCGAACTCCATCCTGCTGGAAGCGGGGCTCAGCTACCTCGGCCTCGGCATACAGCCCCCCGCGCCCAGCTGGGGCATGATGCTCAAAGAAGCGCAAAGCTTTATTTACAACTCCGTCACCTACGCCATCGGCCCCGGCATCATGGTAACCGCCATGGTGCTCGGCTTCAACCTGATCGGCGACGGCCTGCGGGATGTGCTGGATACCCGACTGTAAGCGAAAGGAGGCCACGGTATGATCGAGGTACGGAATCTGGAAGTTTGCTTTACACGGGACCACAAAGACTATATCGCCGTTACGGACTCCTCTTTCACCGTTCAGTCCGGCGAAATTCTGGGCATTGTGGGCGAAAGCGGCTGCGGCAAAAGCATTTCGTCGCTCGCCATTATGGGCCTGCTGCCCCCCACGGCGCGGGTAACCAAAGGCTCCATGCGCATCAATGACCAGGAAATTACCGATTTTTCTCCCAAAGCGCTTGCGCCGCTGCGCGGCAGCACCCTATCCATGATCTTTCAGGAGCCGATGACCGCCCTCAACCCCCTGATCCCCGTCGGCAAGCAGGTGCAGGAGGTTTACGAGACGCACCATCACGCATCCAAAAAGGAAGCCTATGAAAAAACGCTGGATATGATGCGCAAGGTCGGCCTTTCGCGGGTGGAAAAGCTTTATAAAGACTATCCCCACCAGCTGTCCGGTGGCATGCGCCAGCGCATCGTCATCGCTATCGCGCTGATCAACAAACCCGAGATCGTCATCGCGGACGAGCCTACCACGGCGCTGGATGTAACCATTCAGGCGCAGATACTCGATCTGCTGAAAAAGCTCAACGAGGAAGATCACACCTCCGCACTGTTCATCTCGCACGATCTGGGCATTATCCGCACGCTTTGCAGCCGCGCCGTTATCATGTACGCGGGCTATATCGTGGAGGAAGGCGCGGTGGCGGACCTGTTTCAGCATCCCCTGCACCCCTACACCCGCGGCCTGCTGGATTCCATACCGACCTCCGGCAAAAAGGGCAAGCCGCTGTACAGCATCGAGGGTATCGTGCCCCCGCTGTTTGCCCGCGACCACACCGGCTGCTGTTTCAAAGACCGATGCACACACCGCTGCGACATCTGCAACACCCAAACTCCGGCGCTGACCGAGGTAGACGGCCGGAAGGTGCGCTGCCATTTCCCGCTGGAGGTGAAGGCATGAGCAAGGAAGTTTTAATGCACGTCGAGGACGTGAAGAAGTATTATCCTCTTAAAAGCACCCGCCTGCTGGGCATGACCAGTTACCTGAAAGCCGTGGACGGCGTAACGCTGGACATTTACAAAGGCGAGGTGCTGGGCATTGTAGGCGAAAGCGGCTGCGGCAAATCCACCCTCGGGCAAATGCTTACCTTTTTAATCGAGCCTACGGGCGGCGAGGTGAAATACCTGCCGGGCGGCGTGCCGCGGCGGGATGTGCAGATCATCTTTCAGGACCCATATTCGTCCCTGAACCCAAAAAAGAAGATCGGCTGGCTGATTGAAGAACCGCTGACGATTCATAGAATCGGCACGCGTGAGGAGCGGAAAAAGAAGGCGCGGGAAATCATCGAGATCGTCGGGCTGGACGCCAGCTATCTGGATAAGTACCCCAACGAGCTTTCCGGCGGCCAGCGTCAGCGCGTCAGCATCGCTATCGCGCTGATTCTCAATCCCAGGTTCGTCGTGGCGGACGAATCGGTTTCCGCGCTGGATGTATCCATACAGGCACAAATCCTGAACCTGCTGAAGAACCTGCAAAAGACGCGCAACCTCACCTATGTGTTCATCTCGCACGATTTGCACGTGGTGCATTACATCAGCGACCGCATCGGGGTGATGTACCTTGGCAAGCTGGTGGAGGTTGGCGATGTGGAAGCGGTTTACAACGAGCCGATGCACCCTTATACGCAGGCGCTGCTTTCCGCCATTCCCAGTGTGGAAGGCGAGGAGAAGGAGCGCGTAATTCTGCAGGGGGATGTGCCCAGCCCCATCGACACTAAACCCGGCTGCGCCTTTTACTCCCGCTGTCCCTGGCGAATGGAAATCTGCGAGGGTATTACGCCAAACCTGGTGGAACTGGACAACGGCAGGCATGTGCGCTGCCACCGCTATCTCTGCAAATAACAAACCTTCAAGTCCTCAATAATAATAAGGAGGCCTTCATATGCTGTCGGAGATCTATGCGGATACCATTTTTACCAACGGAAAAGTGCTCACGGTGGACGCCGCCGATTCCGTAGCCGGGGCTGTCGCCGTGCGCGATGACCGCATCGCCTATGTGGGCGATTCCGATACGGCGCTCCGCTATGCCGGGCCGAAAACCGAAATGATCGATCTGGCCGGCCGTACGCTGGTTCCCGGTTTTATCGACGCGCATATGCACCTTGCGATTTATAGCCTGTTTTTTAAGGTCACCATCGATATCGCGGGGGATAAAGCGCCGTCGATCGAGGCTATCCGGGAGCTTGTACGTAAAGAAGTCGCGCGTAAAAAACCGGGCGAGTGGATTTTTCTGTGGGGGTACGACCAAAACAAGCTGGCCGAAAAACGGCATCCCACGAAGGCGGATTTTGATGATATCGCGCCCGGTAATCCCCTGATGTGTACGCGCGCCTGCGGCCACATGAGCGTTGCCAACTCCGCCGCTTTAACCCTTGCGGGCATCACGGACGCCTCCGCCTTCAAGCCCGGCGAAGTAGTGGTGGATGAGCACGGCGAAATCACCGGGCTGGTGAAGGAAAGCGGAAACAACGCCATCTGGGCGATTACCCAATATAATGACGCCGATGTTTTGGAAGGGCTTCAAAAGGCGGGGAAAATCCTTTCTTCCGTAGGGATCACCAGCGTTCATGATGCCGGGCACAACGGCGCGCAGTTCATGCACCTGCTGCAAAAAGCGGCGCAGAGCGGGCTGGTACACCAGCGCATCTACGCGCTGATCTATCGTACGCTCAACAAGCAGATGAGCAGCGATTACGTGCGCAGCTTTCTGGAAGCGGGCATTACCACCGGCATCGGAGACGAGCATTTCAAGCTTGGCGCGGCCAAAGTGCTGCTGGACGGTTCCACCAGCGGCCCCTCCTGCGCCACGCGGCAGCCTTACAGCCACGACCCCGACTTAAAGGGGCTGAAAAACTGGGAACAGGACGAGCTGAACGAGCTGATGCTCGCCGCGCATAAAGCCGGGTTCCAAATCTCCGCACACGCCGTGGGCGACGCGGTGGTAGAGGAAATGGTGAACTGCATCGAATATTGCCTTGCCCAAAGCCCGCGGAGAGATCACCGCCACCGCATCGAGCACTGCGGCATTTCCGATCCGGAACTGATCGACCGCATTCGGAAGGCGCGCATCGTTACGGTGACCAACCCGGCGTTCATCACCCTGAACGGCAGTGATTACAACCGCTATTACGGAGAGCGTTGCGAATACTTCTTCGCCAACCGTTCTTTCCTTGATGCGGGCATCGTTTCCGCTGCCGGGTCCGACTGCCCCGTCGTCGGCCCCAACCCACTTTTTGGCATCTACGCCGCCGTGACCCGCAAGGATATCGCGCATCAAACGGTAACCGGCGCATCCCAGCGCATTTCCATTTTGGACGCCTTGCGCCTATTTACCTACAACGGCGCGTACGCAAGCTTTGATGAAACGCAAAAAGGCAGCGTGGAACCGGGCAAGCTGGCCGATTTGGCCGTGCTTTCCGGCGATCTGGCCGGTTGTGACCCGGAAGAAATCAAGGACATGAAAGTCGATCTTACCATGATCGGCGGCGAAGTGGTTTATCGCCGTTCATAAAGGAGCGTACTATGGACTATTCAACTCCCTATGCCGATATCGCATTTAAAAACGGCTGTGTCGTCACCGTAGACGATGAAGACGAAATCGTCCGGGCAGTCGCCGTGAAGGGCAAATACATCTGCTATGTCGGCGACAACGAAGGGCTTCGACCGTTTATCGGCCCGTACACCAGGGTTGTCGACCTGCGGGGCCGCACAATGACCCCCGGCTTTGTCGACTGTCATTTTCACCCGATTCTCTACGGCTTTTTCGGGGGCGCGATCCTTAACATCACCTATCCCATTTGCCGCTCCATTGCAGAAATTCAGGAGGTTATTCGGGAGAAAGCCAAAACGGTTGCCAAAGGTGAATGGATCAGCGTTTTTGGTTATGATCAGAACAAGCTTTCGGATCGCCGCCACATAACGCTGGACGATCTGGACGAAGCCGCGCCCGAAAACCCCGTGCAGTGCAACCGCGCCTGCGGGCACCTGGCCGTATACAACACGCTGGGGCTGGCGGCGGGCGGCATCCACACCCCGTCCGACGTGAAAAAATTCGGCCCAAACGAAGTTGTGGTGGAAAACGGGCGGCTAACCGGCCTCACCAAGGATACGGCGCACTTTTACCTGTGGTCGAAGGTGCGTTATACCAATGCGGAAATGCTCGCCGCCGTTCGAAAATCCAATCGTCTGCTGCTTCAGGCCGGCGTAACCTCTATTCACGACCCGGGCGAATGCGGCGCGCCTTCCAACCGCATTATGCAGAAAGCCTGTGCCGACGGCACTTTCAAGCCCCGCGCCTATACGATGCTGCACACAATTTTCGGCAAGAATCCATCCCTGAAGGTTGTGGATGATTTTCTGGCGCTTGGGCTGATGAGCGGCGTCGGCGACGAGCATTTTAAGCTCGGCACGTTGAAATTCATGATCGACGGCGGCACCAGCGGCCCTTCCTGCGCCACGCGCGCCCCCTACAGCCACGACTCCGCGCTTCCCGGCATTCTCGCGTGGTCGCAGCCCGAAGTGGACGAGATACTCGCGCGCGGCAACGCCGCCGAGTGCCAGATGACGGCGCACGCGGTGGGCGACCTGGCGGTGGAGATGATGGTGAACGGATATGAGAAAGCCTTCCGGATAAACCCGCGCCCCGATCTGCGGCACCGCATCGAACACAGCGCACTCACCGACCCGCGGCTGATTGCCCGGATGGCGAATATGAACATTATTCCCGTATCCAACCCGCATTTTATAACCATCAACGGCAGCGACTACCGCCGGTACTACGGCGGGCGCGTCGATTATATGTTTGCCATGCGCAGCTATCTGGACGCGGGGTTGCGCCCCGTTATCGGCAGCGACGCCCCCACCGCCGACGAGAGCGTTCTGCGCGGGCTGGACGGCGCGGTGAACCGCATCGACCGCCGCACCGGAGAGGTTTGCGGCCCGAAGCAAAAAATCAGCCTGATGGAGGCAATTCGCTGCTATACCCTGAACGGCGCATACGCAAGCTTTGAAGATAATATCAAGGGGAGCGTTGAAGTCGGCAAGCTGGCCGACCTGACCGTGTTCGACCGTGATCTTCTCGCCATGCCCGCGGATGCGTTGATGGACGCCGCGGTAGAGATGACCTTCATTGACGGAGAACCGGTTTTTATTCGCGACGGCAGCCTGAATTCCATTGAGCCGATTGCGTTTCAGCTTTCGCGACAGGCGCAGTACGCCCCGGTTCCATAATAAGCTCATGGAGGTGGAACAGTGAATAAAGCGGATTTTCTGTTTCGCAACGGCAGCGTTGTGACCATAAACCATCAAAACGAAATCGCACAGGCAGTCGCAGTGGCGGACGACAAAATCCTGTATGTCGGCGACAACCACGGCACGGACGAGATGATCGGTCCCGCCACCCACGTAATCGATTTGCAGGGCCGAAGCGTGACCCCCGGTTTTATCGATTGCCATCTTCACCCCATCCTTTATGGGCTGTTCGGAGGAGCAATCGTGGATATAACCTGGCCGATTTGCCGCTCCATCGCTGATATTCAGGAACTGATTCGTGAAGAGGTACGCAAAACCCCCAAAGGGCAGTGGATTGAGCTTTGGGGCTACGACCAGAACAAGCTGAGCGACCGCCGCCACGTAACCATCGACGATCTGGATGCCGTAGCGCCCGAGCATCCCGTGCAGTGTATGCGCATTTGCGGGCATTTGGGCGTGTACAATTCACTCGGGCTGGCCGCAGGCGGCATTCACACTCCCGCCGACGCCTCCAAATTCGGCAAGAATGAAGTCGTTGTGGAAAATGGGCGGCTGACCGGCATGGCGAAGGACAACACCAATTTCTATCTCTGGTCGTTGATTCAATATACGGCGGATCACGCCCGAGACGCGCTTCGGCGTACCAACGCGAAGCTGATCAAGACCGGCATCACCTCGGTACACTGCCCGGGCGAGCGGGCCGACCGCAGCTATACCATTACGCGGGAAGCCATTGCCAAAGGCGAATTTCTTGCCCGGGAATACGCCTTTGTGAACGTGGATCAACGCGAAGTGGCCGATGCCGTACACACCGGTATGGCTACCGGCACAGGCGACGCGCATTTCCGTTTCGGCGCTTACAAAATTTTTGTGGACGGCGGCACCAGCGGCCCGTCCTGCGCCACACGACAGCCCTACAGCCACGACCCCAACCTGCCCGGCATTCTCAGCTGTACGCAGGAATTTGTGGATGCGAAGCTATCGCAGATCAACGCCGCGAATTGTCAGGGAACTGCCCACGCGGTGGGTGATCTGGCGGTGGAGATGATGCTGTCCGGCTACGAAAAGGCGCTAGCCGCCTGCCCCCGCACCGATTCGCGACACCGCATTGAGCACTGCGGGCTGACCGATCCCCAGCTGATTGAGCGCATGGTCGCCATGAACATCATCCCCGTTTCCAACACCCATTTCCTGACCATCAACGGCAGCGACTATCACCGTTATTTCGGCAATCGCGTCGATTCGATGTTTGCCATGCGCAGCTATCTGGACGCGGGTTTGCACGCCGTTATCGGCTGCGACGCTCCCACCGCCGATGAAAGCGTAATGCGCGGGCTGGATGGCGCCGTAAACCGCACTGACCGCCGCACCGGCGAAAGCATCGGCCCCATGCAGCGCATTTCAATGCTGGAAGCCATTCGCTGCTATACCCTGAACGGTGCGTACGCCAGCTTTGAAGAGGACGTTAAAGGCAGCCTTGAGGTGGGCAAGCTGGCGGATATCGCCCTGCTTTCGCAGGACATTCTCGCCTATCCCCCGGAAAAGGTAATGGATATACAAGTCGATTTGACGATGATCGGCGGGAAAGTCGTGTACGAACGGAAACCGTAACCCGTATTGAACCGACGCATCCGAATGAAATCAGGGCCTGTTCCGGCAAAGTACAGTTTCTTTATACTTGTGCATTTTCATGATCGTTTTCTGACAGATAGATAAACGGGCTGCGCAATCCGAACGTCGCGTCAGCCCGTTTTTGATTTCCTCGTATATGAACTACAGCAATTTCCGCAGCCCCGGGATCCGTTTGAATATCCACGCGGCGGCCAGCGCAACGCCGAACACAATGATTTCCCAGATCAACGCGGCTAAAAACGGATTGATCGCCCCACTCAGCGGCACGAAGAAACGATAGCGCGTCTGCGCAATCACAAAATCCTGTATAAGGTAGATGCCGAAAGCGCAGCCTCCAAGCGTCGTCCAGTGTTGGACGGCGGAGGATTTCAACGCCTTTCGATCTTCAAAAACTCGTTTTGCCAGCAGCATCACAGCCATCGCCGACAGAATAATAAAAATGGAAGGCGCGCTGCGATCGTCCATAAACCAGTATTTTTCGCCTATGCTGATCCGCCCGTACTCCAGCGCGGTCAACGCTGTGGACGCCGCCAGCGACGTCGCGAGGATAAACGCACACAGCCCTTTGCCGATTCGCCCAGTATACGTGTGGAGATAATGCCCCGCGAAGAACAGCCCGATCAGCACCCCGAAGATAGAAACATCGAAGTATTCCGGCAGCGCCAGCGCAGGCACATAGTGCGTCACAATGGGCCAGATGCCGAAAACACCGAAGGATATCGCCATAAAGTACTCGATATCCCGTTTTTTCATCGCGCCGGCCAGCCGCTGCAGCATCGGCAGCATCACCATCAGGCCTAGATAGAAGTACAGATACCAGAAGGAGTCCGTAATGCGCTTCTCCCAGATGGCTTGCAGGAACGCGGGGATGTTGAATGCCGTGTGCCACGACCATCCCGCCTGCCCAACGGCAGCCAGATAATAACCGTAGGAGAACAGCACCAGCACCATCAGAACACGCAGAAAGCGGCCCACGGCTTTGCGGTACGAATCCACCTTCGGCAGCAGGCACGCGCCGGACACCATAATAAACAACGGCACGGCGATTTTGCTGAGGTAATACCAGACAATCGAAAACCACCACGTGATGTTCGACGGTACAAGCGCCTTAAAAACCAGGCTGTTGGTATGGTTCACAATCACCAGAAAGGCTGCCAGAATACGCAGAAAATCCAGATATCCGTATCGTTTCCGGTTGATTTCGCCCATTCTTCCGCCCTCTTTCCAATATCGATCCGTCTAAAACCCATAAAGTCGGATTCACACAAGCCCTTATCAAAGGGCGCACGTCGTCCGGGGAAGCACGATGGCAGCGCCGGTTACCCCGGAACCTTCCACAGCCGCGTCATTCCACACAGTAGCGGCGTTGAAGCCTGTTCCGTTCAAGTATCGGGTAACCTGTCGCATGGCTGCCGGGTTGCCGCAACGTTTGTCCCGCTGTGCGCAGAAAATGCCGCGCGGGTCTTTCCCCCATTTCGCAGGCTCGATGGGCACTATTCGGCGCAGCTTTAGATGGTAATTTCCAGCCGTACGCCTTCCGGCCCCAGCACGCAGCTTTCGTAATATCCGTCCCCGGTCACACGCGGAGCGCTCACAACCGTGTAGCCGTCGTTGGACAGGCGTTCCGTAAGCGCGTTTACCGCCTCCCGGCTGCCTGCGCCAAACGCCAGATGCGTCAACCCAGCCTGTACGGGCGCTGTAGACCTCGCCGCCATTTCGGGCCGCGTCATCAGTTCCAGCCGCGCTCCGCGATCTAAGGTGAGAAAGTAAGTCTGCAGGCCGGTTTTCCCATTGTAATAGGGTTCGCCCGCCGTCGCGCCGAAATACCGGATAAAGAAGTCTCTGGCCGCGTCCAGATCATGTACGTAGATCGCCACATGTTCGATTTTCATTTTACGACACCTTCTTATTTCATTTTTTCGGTTACGCCGAGCGGTTGGAAACCGTTGGCTTTTAGCGTTAATTATTACCGTGCCATAATTCTTCGGTGGGCTCTGCCCGCCCAAGCCGGTTCCCCTGTACCGCCTCACCCTGCGGTTTTTCAACCCGGTTTACTCGGCGCATCGTTTGATTATTCTGCCGGGATCAGGCGCACGACAACGGTTTAATGCCTAGATGGTAACCCGATGCCGCGCGCTTGTCAATAGGCAGGACCGCAGGAAACGCTTTCTTCCGCTTACAGCAGGCGTAATTCGGCCGTTTTGCTACAGTCTGGAAACGCCGCCGCCTCAACCTAAATCATGCAGAAACGACCGGGTTGTTTCTGTCCTTCTTCAGGCACGAAGCGGCGGCGCTCCGCCGGAGCCTCCGGCGTCGGCATATTATATAGCAGGGTTCACAGCGGCAATCTCATGCGGCTGCCGGTTTATTTCAGCACCAATCGGCAATAGTTTTTCTTGCCCTTGCGCAGCAGCAAACCGTCCGTGCCGATTTGTTCAGGCTCAATACGGTATTCGATATCGGTCGTCTTGTCCTCCCCCACCAGCACAGCGCCCGCCTGCACCATCTTGCGGGCTTCGCCGCGGCTGGCGCATAGCCCGCACAGGGCGAGCACGCTGGTGAGCCGGTTATCCTCCGCCAGCATCTGCGCTGTAACATCGAAGGTGGGCACGTTATCCATAGCGCCGTTACCGCCGAACAGTGCCTGCGCGGCGTCCTGCGCCTTCAGCGCCTCCGCCTCGCCGTGGATCATTTTCGTGATCTCAAAGGCCAACACGCGCTTTGCCTCGTTGATGGCGCTGTCTTGCAGCGCGCCGAGCCGACGCACTTCATCCATCGGCAGGAAGGTGAGCAGCCCCAAAAAGCGCTCCACATCGGCATCCTGCACGTTACGCCAGTACTGGTAAAAATCATACGGGCTGGTACGAGCGGGATCCAGCCACAGCGCGCCCTTTTCCGTCTTGCCCATTTTTTTACCGTCGGCGGTCATAATCAGCTTACAGGTAAGGGCAAACGCGTCCTCCCTTTCCTTGCGGCGGATCAGATCCGCGCCCGAAAGCATATTGCTCCACTGATCGTCCCCGCCAATCTGCAGGCGGCAGCCGTAGGTTTTGAATAACTGCAGGAAATCGTAGCTCTGCATCAGCATGTAATTGAATTCCAGAAACGTCAGGCCCACTTCCAGCCGTTTTTTATAGCATTCGGCGGTCAGCATACGGTTGACGCTGAACAGCGAGCCGATATCCCGAAGGAAATCCACATAGTTAAGGTTCAGCAGCCAGTCGG
>JAQUXV010000062.1 GCA_028692205.1 Eubacteriales bacterium | reverse complement strand
CGTCAATCTGCGCCGCTTCCTCCAGCTCGTAGGGAATGCCCTTAAAGAAGCCGCTCATCAGCCAAACGCTGATGGGAATCGTGGAGGTAAGGTAGATCAGCACAAGCCCCTGCAAGGTATTCAGGATCCTCAGCTTCGCGGCCATCCTGTACCACGGCACCATAATCACCGGGCCCTGAAACATCTGCGCCAGCATCAGAAAGATGACAATGGCATGCATGCCGATGAACTTCTTCCTGCCGATCGCATAGCCGCCCGTTGCCGCGAAAAATGTTGTCAGCAGCGCCGTTACGCCCGCGACCAATAACGAGTTTTTCAGGTAGGGCATCAGGTCGGGACCGGGGCTGGGCGAAAACGCGTACCCGTACCCGGCCAGCGTCGGGCTTTGCGGGAGGAACGTCGGCACTACCGCGAAGATTTCCGTATCGGGCTTAAAGGAGCACAGCACCATCCAGAGGAAAGGGAACAAAACAAAGAACATCAGAAGCAGCAGGCCTGCGAACAGCAGCAGGTTCGACCCGATTTTTGCTTTTTTCATCGCTCAGCCCACCTTCTCCGAGCTCTTATTGTAGATACGCAGGTAGAGGATCACGAACACCATCATCAGCAGCATGGCAATCACCGATACCGCCGAGCCGGTACCCATTTGGAAATCCTTGAAGGATTTGGAATAGATGTAGGTGGGCAGTATACTGGTGGTGTATCCTGGCCCGCCCGCCGTCATCACCCAGATCACCTCGAACTTCGTCCAGGATTGCACAATGCTGGTCAGCGCCGTAACCAGAATCACCGGGGAAAGCATGGGGAGGGTCACATACAGAAACTGTTTCCATTTGTTGCAGCCGTCCATGTAGGCCGCCTCATACAGATCCGCAGGAATTCCCTGCAGCCCGGCCAAAAACATCAGCGTCGCGTACGGAAGGCCCTTCCACAGCGACACCAGCAGCATCGAGGGCCAAACCAGATTCCGTTCACCAAGCCAAACGTTATTCGTGCCCAGTACATAATTCAGCAGGCCGTAATCGCCGTCGTAAATCCAGCGCCAGATGAGGCCCATAATGATAACCGGCGTCACCCACGGAACCATCATCAATCCGCGCATGACCGAGCGGCCGGCAAATTTCCGATTTAATAAAAGGGAAGCGGGAATGGCAAAAAAGTATTGCAGTACGGTGGACCCAAACACCCACAACAGGCTGTTGCCTAGAATGGGCCAGAAGTTGATATCCCGGGTTAACAGCTTTACGTAGTTGTTCAGCCCGACAAACTTGCCGCTGTTGACCTTGATCATGTTCAGATCGGTAAAGCTGGTATAAACGGAGCTTATAATCGGGTAAATCTGAAAAAATAGCAGGAACAGCAGCGTAGGCGCCAGAAATGCGTATATATAACCGCTCTTTCCCAGCCTCACCCACAGGCTCCTTCGACGCTGTTGCATTCAAATGCCTCCTCGGCTCACGAAATTCGGATTTTGGATTGCCGCAGGAAGGGGCACGCCCTTCCCGCGGCTTATGCTTTAGGATCGGTTATTACTGGTCAGCCTTGACTTCGTCGATTCCCTGCTTGATCTCGTCATAGGCGGCGGCGGCATCGATTTCGCCGTTGGTCAGCTTCACAATCGCGCCCTGCACCACTTTTTCCATCGCGGGCTGGCCGACGATCTTGGGCATCGGGGTGCCGTACTCGGCGGCGGCGGCTTTGAACTGGTTCATCAGCGCGATATGCTGGGCGCCAACATTCGGGCCATACTGGTTGTAAGCGATATCGGCGTACTTCACAAGCGTCTCATCCGAAATGTAGTTTACGGCGGACACGTTCATGGAACCGGCCAGCTTGCCCAGAATCGGCTCGCTCATCGCGGTCTCGATGAAGGCCCAGGCGGCTTCCTTCTGCGTGGAGCCGGCGATCATGGCGTAGCCGTTGGTGCCAACCATCAGCGTGGGCTGCGTAGCGGAGGGGCCTGCGGGCATCGGGCACACGGCGGTGCGGTCCATGCTCGTAATGCCGTGGGATACGACATTGCCGGTAAAGTATGTGCCGGTATGCATCATGCCGACGGTGCCGGCTTCCCATGCCTTGAACAGCTCGGGGTACAGCCACGTGGACTGCGATTTAGGCATATAGGCCGAAAGCTTCTGGATGAACTCCAGGGTTTCAAGGTACTTCGGCATGGTCGCTTCGCTGGTATCGTCCGGCGTAAAGCCGTCGGAGAGCGCGATCATCATGAAATCGCGGAAGGTGAAGCGGCCCTCGCCGCCGTTCGCCATGGCGAAACCATAGGTGTCGCCGCTGGTGATCTTGGCAGCCGCGTCCAGAACGTCGTCCCAGCCCCTCATGGCGGTGTAATCCACACCCGCCTTCTCAAACAGCTCGGTGTTCACAATGTGCGAATACGGAATCATGCACATCGGAACGGCGTACAGCGTGCCATCCACCGTGTTGTTGGCCAGCGCAACCTGCTCAAAATTATCCATGCTCAGCATGGTCGATTTCTCAATCCACGGCTGAACCGGCTCCAGCGCCCCCATCGCGACGGGGTTCACAACATCCTGAATCTGCATCACGTCGGGATAATCGCCGCTGGCGATCATCGTGGCGAGCTTGCTTTCCAGATCCGACCAGACCAGGAAGAGGAATTCGACCTCGACGTTGGGATATTTCTTCTTCATCTCAACAGCGATGTCGTTGGCAATCTCCTTTTCCAGATCCGACGTGCCCGGATACAGCACGCGCAGATGCGCCGTCAGATTGGCGTCCACCACTCCGTCGGCACTGTCCGTGCCCTCCGCTACAGCGGTGAGCCCCAGCCCGGACAGGGCTGTCAAAAGCAATGCGAGACTGAGCATTAAAGCGAGAACCTTTTTCATTGTGGCATCCTCCTTGTGGGTTTTTTTATATCCTCCCGTTCCTACAACGGGCGGGTTTCAAACAGAAGCGTCCCGGCAGAAGGGCGCATATCAAATGGATGCTTCTTATGGATCGACTACCGTTTCAGCCCCAAACAGCTTTGCCGCACATTAATTTCGGGCCGGAACACCGTCTCCCGCGGCACTTCGGTGCCGGGCTCCCGGATCATTTGCAGCAGCAGCTCGGCGGCGCGGCAGCCGATTTCATACTTTTTAAAGGATACGCTGGTCAGCGCCTCGGCAGGCACGGTACACAGCGTGGTATTGTCATAGCCGATCACGCCGATATCATCGGATACACGAAGCCCCGCCTCGTGAATGGCGTTGATGGCTCCACAGGCCAATTGGTCGTTAAAGCAGAACACGCCGTTTACCTGCGCATGGCTCTCCAGCAACTCTTTCATCATACGGTAGCCCAATTCCACACGGCTGAATTCCGGGATGTTGCGAACCAGCGCCTCATCCACTTCCAGCCCATGCTCCCATAGCGCCGCCATATAACCGTTGTAGCGCGCCATGCTGGTCTGGTAATGTAGCACCGAAAGGAACGCGATGCGGTCATATCCGCGCTCCAGCAAATGCTTGGTCGCCAGATATCCCCCGTAATAATTGTTGGAGCAAACCACCGGCGCCTTGATGCCGTCCACCCCGCGGTTGCAGAATACCAACGGCACTTTCAACGCCACAAACTCTCTCAGAAATTCCTCGGTCAGGGCTTCGCCGTTCATAATGGCGGGCACCGCCAGCAGACCGTCCACGTGGGAGTTCACCAGCCTGCGAATGCTGGAGCGCTGTTTTACAAAATCGTTATCCGTGTTGCAGATGACCACGTTGATGTTCTGGCGCTGCATCACATCCTGTATGCCGCGCAGGATGCCCGGATACGTATCATGGATGATGTTGGGCACCAGCACGCCCACGTTCATCACGTCGTTGCGGATCAGCGTATCATCCGCGATCAGGTCGGCCACATAGGTGCCGCTGCCCGCTACGGCATACAGGTATCCCTGCTCCACCAGCTCGGCAATTGCCCGGTCGATAGTGGTGCGCGAGATCATGTACTCCTCGCACATTTCCGCGCGGGAAGGAAGTTTGGTGTTGGGCTCCTGCTGTCCGATCTTCTCCAGGATCGCCTGCTTCACTTCCAGATACCGTAGCATTTTCATTCCTCCTCGGCTGCGAGGGAATACCCTTTTCGATTCAGAGTTTATCGGCCGTCGGGCAGGTTGTCAATCGGTATTGGATATTTCGGGCTGCTTCCGCTGATATTCGGGCAGCTTTTGGATTTGTATGAGAATTTGCAAACGTTTTCGCAGTTTTATGTGTATTCCGCCCGATTTGATGCCATATTTTTCATTCACACCTTGTTTGTCTCCCAAAGCTGCCCGTTTTTTATCCTCCTCGGCCCGATGTTGCCCGCTGCTCTTGACGATGCCGCTCGCTTTTCTATAATGGAGGTGCCTGAACGAGTAAAAAATGAAAAAGGAACGGAAAGGCGGAGTAAAATGCAAATGCACGATTTACTGAATATGCGCGGCCGCGTCGCCATTGTAACGGGCGGACACGCGTGGCTGGGCAACGATATGGCCTGTGCGCTGGCCGAATATGGCTGCGACATCATCATCACTTCCCGTGAGCAGGCGCGCGCCGACGCGGCGGCGGCCAAGATTGCGGAAACGTACGGGGTGAAAGCGCTGGGGCTTACGATGGACCAGACAGACTATGCCTCCGTGGAACAAATGGCGAAGAAAGCTTTTGACTGGCAGCAGCGCATCGACGTACTGATCAACAACGCGGGCGGCGGCTCCGGCAAAGGCGAGTGCGATTTTCTGCGGCGCGATCCCGCAACCATCCGGAACATGATTGATACGAACCTTACAGGCGCGCTGTTCTGCTGCCGCGCCGTCTGCGGCTATATGGCGGAGGCGAAGCGCGGCGCGGTGATCAACATAGCGTCCATCGCGGCTCTGGTGGGGCGCGACCGGGCCATGTACCATGACAGCAATAAAATGGAGCAGCCCGTGGAGTACGCGGCGGCCAAAGGCGGCGTGATCGGCATGACGCAGGATCTGGCAGCCTACATGGCCCCGTACGGCGTTCGCGTAAACTGCATCTCCCCCGGCGGGTTCGACAAGGGCGATCTTCCTAAGGCGTTTACCGATGCGTACGGCAAGGCCACCCCGCTGGGGCGCATGGGCCGCATGGGTGAGGAGCTGAAAGGCGCGGCGCTCTATCTGGCGTCGGACGCTTCCCGCTACGTAACAGGGCATAATCTCGTAGTGGACGGAGGCTTCCATATATGCAAATAACACAATTGCGGGTTCTGGTGGCGGGCTGCGGCTCGATCGGAAAGCGGCATATTGAAGTCCTTCGCGGGCTTGGCGTAGCCGATCTGGCCGCCTGCGACCCTTCCGAGGGCTCCCGGCAGGCCGTTGCTGAGGCTGCGCCCGGCATCCGCCTGTACGCCGATTACGCCGAAGCACTCGGCACCGAACATCCGAACGCGGTTTTCATCCTCACGCCGACAAGGCTGCACATCGGCATGGCAAAGCAGGCGCTGGAAGCCGGCGCGCACGTGTTCATCGAAAAGCCGCTTGCCAACTCGCCGGAGGGCGTGGAGCAGCTACAGGCGCTTGCGGAGGCGCAGGGCCTGAAGATCATGGTCGGTTTTTGTTTCCGTTATCACGAAGTGCTTCGCAAGGCAAAGGCCATGCTGGAGGCGGGCGGCATCGGGCGGCTGGTGTCCGTGCGCGCGCTGATGGGCGAGCCATTCTACGCCATCCACCCGGATTACATGAACCTGTACTACTCCAAATATTCCGGCGCTTTCGAGCTGGTTCACGATCTAGATCTAGCCATCTGGTTTGCGGGGCAGGAGATTGAAACCGTACAGAGCATATACGGTTCTTTCTCCGATATGGGCATGGCCTCGCCCGATACGGTGGAGATGTTGTTGAAATTCAAAGATCGCTGCGTAGCGAACGTCCATCTGGATTTCTTCCAAACCCCGCGCCGCCGCCAGATCGACCTGATCGGCACCGGCGGAGTTATCACGGTGGAGTTCGCATCGTGGGACGAAGCCACGTTATCCGTCTACACCCGGAGCGATCCGCAGTGGCGCCGGGAAACCATTCCCACGCGGCGCAACGATATGTTTGCCGCAGAGGATGGCGAATTCCTGCGCTGTATCACCGATAATCTGCCCGTGCGCTGCACCGTAAACGAGGCGCTGAAATCGCTTGTCGCAATCCATACCATCTACCACCCCGAGCTTGGAAAGGAAGGACAAAAATGAAACGCAGTGAAATCGACCGTTTGATCGACGAAGCCATGGGACTGTTGGCGGAGCATAAATTCGCTCTGCCGCCGTTTGCCGATTGGTCCGCTGAGGAATGGGCCGCGAAAGGCCCCGAATACGATGAGATTCGGGATAATATGCTTGGCTGGGACCTGACGGATTTCGGCGGCGGCGATTTTTATCACGAGGGATTACTGCTGTTCACCATCCGCAACGGCAACCAGAACAACCCGAAATATAGAAAGCCTTATGCCGAAAAGGTGCTGATCGCCCGGGAAAACCAGATCACTCCCTACCATTTCCACGCGTACAAAATGGAGGACATCATCAACCGGGGCGGCGGTAACCTGCTGGTGAAGCTGTATAACAGCACCCCGGAAAGAAAGCTGGATGAAACCGGCGACGTGGAAGTGACTGTGGACGGCTGCCGCCGCGTGCTGAAAGCAGGCAGCACCATCCGCCTTATCATCGGCGAAAGCGTTACGCTGACGCAGGGCCTGTACCACAGCTTCTGGGCCGAGGAAGGCCATGGCGCGGCACTGCTGGGCGAAGTTTCCATGACCAACGACGATAATGCCGATAATTTCTTTCTGGTCAGCAAAGGCCGCTTCCCCACGATTGAGGAGGATGCGCCTAAACGCCATCTGCTTTGCACCGATTACGCCCGCCGCTAAACGATTGCCTTAAACGCCATTTTAGCGATAGAAGTAAATCTCGCGTTGAGGACAGCCCAGTTGGAAAACGGATTTCGATTTTTGAATCCCTGCAGGAGTTTATCGCGAAAGCCGTTCCGTTACAGTCGGTCGGCAGCATTCATTAAACGAAAAACATCGAAACCCAAAAACGTTGGTACACAGCAAAGCCTCGCTTCTATTTGGAAGCGAGGCTTTGCTGTGTATCGGACATGCACATCGTGCCGCCGGGCGGGAGCGTGTGCTATTCCAAAGTATAGAATTGCAGGGTGTGCAGGCCGCCCCATTCGTCGTCAAACGTGTAGTCGAAGTTATCGCCGTACAATACCGTCAGATAGTTAATCAGGGAATTCGGCGGCGGATCAATCTGCCCGCGAGCCAGCCGCACGTTTTCGTCCAAGAAGATCGTCGCGTCAAGGTTGTCGGCGTCAAAGCCGAAGGCCGCAAGCTGCTCCGTATACCCCGGCGAACGCGCGCCCCAGCCGCCCCAGAACATGACGTTGGTCGGAATCCCGTTCTCCGTGTTCGGGAACATACGCTTGTCCGCCACAAGGGTATCATCAAAAATGAACAGAAGATCGGGATTATCCAGCGCGTATTCGTCCAGATCGGCAAAAGCATCGGTGAGCGTGGATTCGTCCAGATCGTTTTCCGGCCGGGGTGCAAGCGCCGCTGCCGCCGGAACGGCATACCATGCCGTAAGCGCCAGACAGCCGCAGGCAAGAACCGCAAGCACGATTTTACGCGGCATTGTCCAGCGCGCAGGCAGGCACTCAGGCAGCAGGCCGAACACCAGCGCCGACGCGGGAAGCGCAGCCATCAACGCGGCGCGCTGCGGCAAACGGCCCAGCATCCCCAGGTACAGGAACAGCGCACCACCAAGCAGCAGCGTCGCCGCCAGCGCAAGCCATTTCCATAACGTGCCTTTCCGTATCATCAGCAGGGAAACGGCGCACAAAAGCCCTACGCCCGCAAGCAGCCACAGGCTACGGGTTACCAGCGGCTCGTTCGTAAAAAACGCTTTAACCTGCTGAACGCCGTTGGAGATTCTTGCGGATAGTCCCGAGTTGTTTTTTTCGTTCTGGTAAGCCGCGATGGTCTCAAACGCCTCCGCCGAAATGTTGCTATCCAGAAAATACCAGTCGTCTACCAGCTCAAGTTCTTCCCGGCTCCAGCCGATTTTCGCCAGCAGTTCATCTGGCAAGCCTTGCAGGCCCGCGTAATCCACCACCGAAATGCGCGCCTTCTGCCATCGCAGGTAATCGCCCATCCCCTTCCCGTTGATTTCCAGTTCCCGAAGCCCCGCAAGTGTTCCCACTACGGCAACCACGAGCACTGCGGAAATAATCAGCGGTTTCCAGCTGCGTTTTTTTGCTTTCCCAAACCCAAAGCGGCTCGCTCCCTGATACAGGAAAGCGATCGCGCAGAATGCCAGCACCGGCAACACCGTTACCTGTCGCAGACTGTACCCAAGCACAACCAGCACCAGCGCGCCTGCCATGCCACGGATAATCTTACCGTCGTCCGCCGCAGAGCAGTCCACCGAAAGAATCTGCATCACCGCCGCCGCCCCCAGCAGCCCGGCGGTAACGGTGAACGTGACCACGCAGCTGTACGTCATCCCAAACGCGAGCAGATACACCGCTGACGCCGCCACCCCTAACCAAATGGGCTGATCGCGGTTGATGAAGATGCGCAGTATGCTCTTCACAATCACCGTACAGGCAACCCACAGAAACGCCAGTTGCAGATAGCTGAACCATGCGATTCCCGGAAAGGCCGTCCCCAGCCAGTTCAGCGGATACACCAGCAGCGCGTTCAGATACAGATGGAACGTCGGCAGCGTGGCGGACGAAAACCCCATAAGCGGCCGCAAAATGCAGCTGTCGTCGTTGTTTGCATAGTGCATATCGCCAAAGATCGCAATGCACACAAACATCGCCGTGGTCATCGCGGCAGCCACCGCCCACGGCGTCCAAACCGGCACCCTGTTTTTCAATTTTGCTTTCAGCGAAGGCTGGGCCATACGTCGCTCCCCTTCCCGGCGGAAATACTTCTATCCTGCTGTTTTATGATATGCTCTTGCCGGGTGTTCGTCAAGGTAATCGTATCCTGTTTTGCAGGCCTCCAGGGATTTTGTTCTATCACGCGCCTCCGCCCAAACTCGCCGCAGGCCCCGACTGTTTGGCCTTCATCGCCCGTTTGTTTTCATACATCCGCATATCCGCAATCCGTACCAGATCGTAAAAACGGTCCCCGCTGGCCGCATCATACACCGCAAACCCAAGCGCGATGGACAGCAAATGCTCCTGCCCCTCGTTTTGCTCATCGCATGCCCTCATCAGCCGTTCAAGGCACTCCTCCGACGTTGCCCCGCAGGAATTACGGGTAATCAGCGTTACAAACTCATCCCCGCCCACGCGGTAACTTTCCCCCATGCCGTTGAAAGCATTTGTAATCGCTTTGGCTGCGCGCAGAATTAACAAATCCCCTTCCTCATGCCCATACTGGTCGTTGATGATTTTCAAATTATTGATGTCCATCTGCACAATGCCCACGCAGCCGGTTTTTTGCTCAATCAACCGTTCCTGATCGCGCACCAGCGCAAGGCGGTTGTTCAGGCCCGTCAGCGAATCCTTATAGGCGAGCCTGCGCATCAAATCCGCCTCATCCGACGCGCGAATGCCTTTTCGGATTTGGATAATCGATTGTATCGCGATTAACACAGCCATCAGCAGCAGACCAAAGCGCGTATTATGCGCATAATCATATACTCCGGAATAGACACGGGTTAAATCCGCAACCATCGTCGCCACCAGGCAAAGAAAGCCGGTAATCAGGTAGGTATAATCGTTAAAACGCCTAAATATTGCCGGGATTTGAAAAAAGAACAACACCAGCAGCACGCCCATCGCCATTCGCACATAGGGCAAAGTTTCCACATAAGCCGCAAAATGCAGCGCTTCCCCGACGATTGTAAACACCCATGTAATGATTTGAACGATTCCAAACCAAAAATAGGTCTTTTTCAACCACTTTGGCCCGGGAAGCACGCGCAGAAAGTAACAGATCATCGCGGTCGCAAAGGAGAGCGTGCTATAGGTTATATGGATCAGCAGTTCCGTTTGCCCCCACAGCAGTTCAATGATCGATGTCTGGATAGCCGTCCAAATGCCCAACGCCATGCAAAAAACCGCGAAAGAAACCGTTAGCTGCGACATCAGTTGCCGCTTAATCAACATTTTACTGAACAGTAAGGCAACGCCCACCAGAAAAAGCAGCACGCTGATCATAAACTCCGGCAGTTGCCGCCGAAACATGATCTGTAAAAAATCCGCCCGAAGCCCCAAATAAACCGAACTGATAAACTTGGACGCCAATGGAAATAGAATGGTGCTGTTGATCGTGACTGTTTGCCCGGCCGCATCCGCCGGGAGACTGATATAGTGCCATTCGTCCCCAATAGTATGGTGCTTTGGCACTTCACCGGTGCTATACAGCGTTGCCCCGTTCACCGCCACTTGAACGGAGATGTTCTCGGTTCGAAAAATCAGGTATTCACGCCCTGTAAGCGTCTCAGGAAGAACGGCGCTGATCGTATAGCTTTCCCCCGACACCGCAGGATACTCATGCGGCAGGGGGTATGTGCCGCTGTCGTCGCTCCATTCCGCAATGGTTGCAATGGATTCTTTAGTTACAATATTCGTTTGATCCTTAATGAAAATAAAAAGAACTGTCAATACGATCGCAAGCAGCACGATCGCCATTCGTCGTGGATTTTTCAACAGAATATGGAGCGTCAAACGATCACGTCCCGTTCTAATAGATGTAGCCTGCTGTCGC
>JAQUXV010000061.1 GCA_028692205.1 Eubacteriales bacterium | reverse complement strand
TGTTGCCCGTGGTGGGGGCCATGCCCGTTGCGCGGTCGTAATCGCCCGCGGCCACCTCGTCGTCCCGTGTGGGGATTTTCACCGCGCCCGCGGCGGGATCGCCGTCGTAATCGTTATTGAAAACCACACCGTCCTTAAGTACCAGCTCGCTGCGGAGCTTGGCGAGCACCAGATCGCTGTATCGATCCTGTAATTCATGCGCCATAATGGTTTACCTCCTGTATTGGTTGTTGAAGGGATGGGGTTTCCGCCGCCTGCGGGCAGACCTGTGAAACGGAAACAGCTCTGCGATTTACACAGAGCTGCTTCGCCTTGGACTTGAACAGGCCGCTACCTGCGAAGCGCCGGGTTTTTGCGGTAGAAGGCTTCTTCCACGCCGCTGATCTGCGGCGCTCCGCCGCCCACGCGCTGCGCCCACGCCCTGCGACCGGACGGGGAAAACAGATATTTTTTGTCCTGCTTCAGGGCGTCCAGCGCTTCGCGCACGCCGGTAACGCTGCCGTCTTCCTCCACGGAAAGGGCATCGGGGTCAATCAACCGCAGCGCCACGTCTGCGTCCAGCAAGCCAAGCTCCGACCCGATGGACTTTACCTCGGCCAGCAGCAGCCGGCGGGTTGCGCTTGCGGTGATGGCGGCCAGCCGCTCGTTTGCCTCATCCGGCAGGCCGGATTCGCTTTGCGCTTCATGGAGCAGAGCGGCAAGCTCATCCTCAGGCACGCCGTTCTGCTCGGCCATGGAGCGGAGCACGCTGTTTTCGGCGCGGCGCTTGCGTTCGGCCACGGCTTTCAGAAGCGTTTTCTTCAGCGCCGCCTGTGCGGCGTCCGCCGCTTCGGGCGTTTCAGGGGTTTCAGCCGCTCCGCCGGGGGCGTTTTCGGGAAGGTCGTCCAAGTGAGTTTCGGAATCGTGAATCATCGGGAAGCCTCCTTTTTTGCCGCTGCGCGGCCGAGGCCGCGCAGCGTAGGGTTTGATTGCCTTTCGGCATCCGTTTGTCAGGCCGTCGCCTGGACCCCAAAGAATGGGTTGAAAAAACGCCTGCGTTGGTGGACGCGGGCGCGTTTCCCAAGAGCTGACGGGGGTCAATCCCCCAAAAACGGGACATCCTGTACCGCAGCCACCCGTGATGCGGGCATGTCGCCGTTTGCCGGATTGTCCGCAGGCTCCGGCAGTTCGCCCCGCTGCTCGGCGGCGATCTCCCAAAGCTGTTTTTCCGCTTCGGCCTCCGAACAGCGCGACAGTTCCATAATGGCGCGCTTGCGGCTTTTCAGGCCGCCGTTTACCAGCTGGATGGTCCGCGACACGGCCGCGCCCTCATCCTCGATAATCGAATCGTCGAAGGATACGGTGGTTTTTACCTCCGAAGGGCCGCCGGTGAGCCAGCTCAACGCGTCGACCATATCGCACAGGGCGCGCTTCAACGGCTTTTCGTTCCGCTTGAGGCTCTGGTACAGGTCGCTCTGCTCGCTGATAACCTCGGTAGCCGTGCGGGCTACGGAACCGTCGAACCGGTATCTTCCCGTGCCCAGCCCGCACTTTTTGGACAGCAGATCGATCATCCGCTGCAGGCCCGCCTCATGCTCTGCGGAACGCAGGGTCATATCCAGCGGTTTCAGGTCGTCCGTGCCGTCCTGGCTTTGCTGATATACATAAATCAGCACATCGCTGGGGTCGAAAATCGGCTGCATGGAGCCGTCCTTCTGCATTTCGATGCTCGCCAGCGACTGGGGCACCATTACGCGTTTCTTGCCCAGCACGAATTCGTTGACATAGCTGTCAAACACCAGATCGGCGGCCTTCAGCTGGTCGATCGCCATGCCGAACACGCTCATACCCATGGGGGAATCCGGCTCGACGGCGTTGACTACGTTGGGCCGCAGAATTTGAAACAGCGGCACCGGCGAGGGGGCTGTTACGGCCTGTACGCCCTCGGGCGGGGGCAGTTCCGCCCCGGCGTCATCCAGCCAAGCGTTGCGGATTACATAGCCGTCGCCTTCCCGGGCGTGAACCTGCACGTAGTATCCTTCCACGGCGTGGCCGCCGGTTTCCAGCACGCGGCGGCTGCCGAAGGCGCATTCGGTAATCACATCGCCGTCCCAACGGAGCGGGAAGATCAGGTCGCCGCGGATGTAATCGATCGCCGGGCGACCCCGCTCGTCCAGAAATTCCACCAGCGCGCCGGTGCCCAGCGCCATCGTCCATTCCACAAGGCGATTGGCGCGCTCCATGAAGGCGTTGCGTTCCAATATGGCGGCCAGGCTGGGGAACCCCTCGGCGTTGATTTGCACTTTTTCGTTCAACAACAGGGTTGCGAAGTCTTCGCACACAGTTTTCGCCATGCCGAGGCGGTAGCGCGTCAGCGTGCGGCGCGAAGTGCCCACGCGCATGGTGTAATCGTGAAACTCGCTCACATAGCCGCGATACCAGCACAGGTATTTGCGAATGTGCTCGGCATAGCGGTCGGCGGGCGTATGGTAGCCCAGCCGCGCCAGATATTCGATGATTTTTCCGTTATCCATAACAAACCTCCTTAAACGGGTGAAACCGTTGGTTTTGAAGGGGTATTCCGTTTACCCCTGCGCCCTTCGGGCCCTATTGGGCTCTTTTATGTTATGCCATTCGGCAAACAGAAAGGGGATGTGCTTGCGAGTACAACGAAGGGCCATGCCTGTGGGCATGGAAAGGAGTCGCACCTGTGGGTGCGAGCAGGGGCTTTCCGCTCGCCCCTGCACCCTTCGGGCTTGCAGTCGGGCAAGGGGCGCGGTGCTTCCTCTCGGAGTACAGGATAGTCGTCCGCCGACACCACGGATGGCAGAGTAACAATGCTTTACAGAAGCATCCGTGGTATCGGCGACCGACAAGCCTGTCCATCCTGCGAGGGAGCACCGCGCCCCTGAAGCAACAATCTGCAAGCGGAAAAAAATCGGTAGACAAACATGCAAGGGAAAAGGGATGGCAGCCGCATGGGAAGTTGATGGTTCCGTGCCGTCGTTTCATTATGCGTTTTCCGGTTTTTGGCATGGAAAGCCATTACTGATGATTGAAGTTGCTTTGTTCTAACCCTGATAAGCGTTTATAGCTATTTTACTTTGTATTTCGGCTGCATATCGAGGCCGTTTCAACAGGTTCATTGCACTTTTCGCTCTCACTGTGCTTGTATACTGGAGTCGTTTCAACAGGCCTATTCCGCTTTCCGCTCGCATTCTGCCCGTATGCCAAGACTGTCTCAACAGATCGATTATCGATTGCACTTGCCGCTCGCATTTTGCCTGTATACCGAGGCTGTTTCAACATATCCATTGTAATTTCCGCCAACTAGGGCAGCCATTTTTCCCCGTCGCCTGACGGCAAGCAAGGCGACCCTTTCGCGTAGCCCGCCGCCAACGCAGGCGACCCGAAGGTTACCAAAGGGCGAGCGGAAAGCCCTTTGGTCGCACCCGCAGGTGCGAAACCCATGTGCGCCCGCAGGCGCATTCCTATTGTCGCGCCGGAAGGCGTAAACAGGAAGAACAGAGTATCCCCCGGGGGAGGTTGGGAGGGGGATCGCATTCCCCTTCCCAAAGGGGCGCTCCTAGCGCCCCATCATTTCCTGCATGTAGGGTTCGAAGGAGTATTCCAGCGCGTCGAGGCTGTCGATGTTGGTGGTGCCGTCGTCCAGGCGCACATCCTCGGTTTGGTGTCGCGCGTCCCACAACGCGGTCAGCAGCGCCTCACGGGTGTGCTCGCACCGGCGCAGAATGTGGTAGCGCCCGCCCGCCATCTGGCGGCACAGGAAGCGGATGCGCCCGTTGATCGGTCCCTTACGCGCCTTTCGAATCTCAATGGGCAGGCGCTCGCGCGCGCAGGCGGCGCGTAGACCGAGAATCAGCGTGGGTTCGGCGCTGTCGCAATAGGCGGCGTGGGCGCGGAACCGCGTCAGGCAGTCACGGGCAAAATCCACAAAGGCTGCTTCCAGCCGGTCGGGGGTAATCTCGCCCTTGTGGTACCACTCCGCAAGCGATACCATGCCGCGAAAGCCACGAGTGAAACCCGTACAGCTGAATGCGTGGCCGGAGCCGTTGCCGCCGAAATCCACGCCGATTGTCGCTGTAACGGGCGGGCTTTGGGCAAGCTCGCTCTCCCCGATGATAAAGCGTTCAGGGTCGTCGGCGTATAGGCGGTACACCGCGCCTTCCGCCGCCACCCACAGCCCGCGGATATAACGCTCGTAGTATACGGTGCCCGCGTAATCCCGTTTCATGCGGGCTACGACTTCCGGCGGATTGAAGGGATTGTCGTCGAGTGTGTAGGCCTGCTGGTACAGCGATTCGCCGCCCTGATCGAGAAATTTCTTAAACCAGTGCGTCGGCCCCTCCGGGTTGCAGGTACCATCAAACAGGCTGTAGGCCTTGTCCAAGCGGCTTTTGAGCATTTCGAACATAGCGGGGTGCCAGGTGGTCACCTCGTCGCCGTAGCAGTATTTTACGGATGCGCCTCTAAGTCGGTTCACCTGCCGCACGCTGTCCGCGCCGAGGCAGTGGCACGGCTCGCCGAAGATCACGGCGACGCCGTCCTGGCGGATGTCGCCCACGAGCTTCGGGCCGTAGATGGCCTGCATGGGCAGGATGAGGTTGCGCTGCAGGGTGCCGCGGGTGCTGCCGAGAACCACGTTGATGCCTTCGCGGCCCCGCCCGTCCAGCAGGCGCTTTGGCAGTAGAAAGTAGTCGCCGTACGTTTTGCCGGAGCGCGTTGCCCCGATTTTTACATTCCAAACTCGGGTGGCGTTTCGGCGGTATTCCCGTTGCTTTTCGCTCATCATGGGCTGTTCCCCCTTTCCGCTTCGGTATCGAGCTTCTTCATCAGTTCAGCAACCAGTCCCAAGCCCTGCTCTTCTTCTTTATCCAGCCGGGATACCTCCAACAGGATTTTCAGCGACGCGCTCAGACGCTGGAGACCCAAGCTGTCCACCAGTGCGTCCACCATTTCCAGTTGCTCGCGTTCCTCTGTTGTTTCTTCTACCGGCTTGCCGCGCGGATCGTCGTAGGTCATTTCCCGCGTGCGGCGTTTGTGGCGCAGCACCTGCAGGTTCAGTTCATCGGTCGCGCGCGCCAGCTGAGCCGTCAGCCGGTCGCAAATGGATTGAAGCTGCTGCTGCCGGTCCGCATCGCATAGGGGCGGAGCAACCGGGGGAAGACTCTGCTGCGCCTGCCTGGGGGGATCGGCCGTGCTTGGGGACGGCTCATTTGCGGCGTGCATCGCCAGCTTCTGTTGGTGCCAATGTTCCCGCGACGCGCGCTTTTGGAGCTGGGAGGGGCTGATGCCGTTTTGCTCCGCCAACCGCCGGAGAGAGATGGGCGTTTGCAGGTATTCCGTTCGCAGTTTTTGCCAGTCGGTTTCCACGCGCTCTGTTCACCTCGCGCTTTGTGGTAGGCAAAGGCGCGGTGCCGGGCCGTGAAGACCAAACACCGCGCCGCTGCCGGAGGAAGGTGGAAACTACGCGGAAGGGGTGAAACCGCGTTTGCGGGCGGGAAGATCCTCCGGGAGAGGCACGGCCCGATGCTGCAAAGCGTGCCGAAATAAATTTGTTCGGCCGCTGCAATGGCGCAACAGGCGCCCATGGCCTGCCTGCTTTCCCTGCGTGCTTTCCTGCCCGCATTTCCACGCTGCCAGTATAACCCGTAAATCCGTCCGATAGTGTCCGGCACTGATGAGATAATGGCCGGTCTTTCAGCGAGCCGTTTATACGGCAGTGTTCCTGCTGCGACGCCGCCTGATGGAACGCCGTAAGAGCAGGAGAACCCCCGGATGATGAAAGCCCCGTTTCCGATAGGGCCTTGCCCCGGTTGGCCAAACCAATCCGCTGTAAACGAAAAACGATGAAATCCGCGTCGGCATAAGCTTGTTTGCGTGCGATGAAACATGCTATAATATGAACCGTTCGGTAATGGTACGGCCGCCGGAAAGGCCATCTTCGTCTCGAAAGGAAGCGTTACGCCATGATCGCTATCGGCTGCGACCACGCAGGAATTGATTTGAAGCCCCACGTTATCGCCGTTTTGGAGGAGATGGGCCTGCCTTATAAAGATTTCGGCACTTTCTCCCACGAGAGCGTGGATTATCCTGTTTATGGAGAAAAGGCTGCCCTCGCCGTCGCGAGCGGGGAATGCGAACTGGGCATTGTTATGTGCGGTACGGGCATCGGCATCGGTATTGCGGCCAATAAAGTGCGCGGTATACGCTGCGTAATCTGCTCGGATTGTTATTCCGCCAAAATGAGCCGGGAGCATAACGACTGCAACATGCTGGCCATCGGCGCGCGTGTGCTGGGCAGTGAAAGCGCGAAAATGATTGTGCGCACCTGGCTGACCACAGAGTTTAACGGGGATCGCCATGCGCGCCGCGTCGGGCAGATTAACGCGCTGGACGCGGGCGAAACGCTGCAGGCGTAATACGACGGCGTAACCCGGCAACAGTGCCGGGCAGCGGAAGCTTTTGTATCCCCCCACGGGGCCGCGAATATAGGATACACGCGAAACACTCGGGCATGCCGTTCGTATGCGGCGCTCTTAGGCGTGTTGGAAAAGGAAACGGCGGAATACCCGTCGAACCGTCTCTTTCGAAGATGAAAGGCGCGCTTTTCGCGCCTTTCGCTATACCGGCGACAATTTCGGACCGATAGCCCGTCGTGTGCGGGCCGCGTCCATTCTGAAAGGGAACTGTATGAGCAAAACGCTTCGCGCGAACCTGTTGCTGCTGCTGACCGCCGCCATCTGGGGCGTGGCTTTCGTGGCGCAGGATGTGGCGATGGATACCATGGAACCCTTTGCGTTCAACGCGACGCGTTTGCTGGTGGCGGCGCTGGCGCTGCTGCCCGCCATTCGTTTTTTGGATCGGCTGGAACAAAAACGCGCCCTGAAAAGCGGAGAGGCGGCCGCTGTGCCGCACACGCTAAAGCATATGACGCCCGCACAGCGTCGCACGCTGTTGATTGGCGGTCTCTGCTGCGGTGTGGCGCTGTTTCTGGGCTCCGGACTTCAGCAGCTGGGCATTCGGGATACCTCCGCGGGCAAGGCCGGGTTTGTAACGGCGCTGTACATTGTGCTGGTGCCGCTGAGCGGCCTGTTTTTCAAACGGCCGGTGCGCCGTAACGTATGGTTTGCGGTGGGGCTGTGTGTGGTGGGGCTGTTCCTGCTGTGTGTTACCGATACGTTCGCCGTCGGCGCGGGCGATATCGAGCTGCTGCTGTGCGCCGCCGCCTATACCGCGCATATCTTGATCATCGACCATTTCTCCCCCAAAACCGATGGCGTGCGCATGAGCTGCCTGCAATTTTTCGTGGCCTCCAGCCTTTGCGCGGTGGTGATGCTGTTTACCGAGCACCCGACGTTCCAGTCCCTGCTGCGCTGTTGGGTGCCGCTGCTGTATGCCGGGTTTTTAAGCGGCGGGCTGGGCTATACGCTTCAGATCGTAGCCCAGCGGGATACCGACCCGACTGTCGCTTCGCTGCTCATGTGCCTGGAAAGCGTGTTCGCCGTGCTGGCGCAATGGGCGATTCTGGGAGAGCTGCTGACAACGCGGGAACTCCTCGGTTGTGGGCTGATGCTCTGCGGCATCGTGCTGGCACAGCTCCCTATGCGCCGCTACCGGCTCTGGCGGCAGACGGCGGAATAAAAACAGATGCGGGTAAAGCGTTAGCAGCTGCATGCCTGCGAAAAACACCGAAGGTAACACCATGGTAACCTATGGGCTTGCCGCGGCGGGGTATAGCCGATTCGGCTTCGGCCCCACGCAATCGCGTTGACAATCCTGCTTGCCGGAAACAATAGCCGAGGCGCCCGCATAGCGGTGCAGCCGGGCGCACAACAGAAGACGGAAAAAAGGCTCCATGCGCCTGCAATGGCAGACGCATGGAGCCTTTTAAGCGGAATCTTACTTCAATACAATTCAAATCAAAGAGCAGCCGGTACGTGTTCTCCGGAACGGCATAGTGGGAAGCGCCGCCGTTTTACCGTGGATATTTAGCTTTTTCCTGCCGCAAAGCGGTGCGGAATTTCCAGCCGTTCTCCTTTGCGGTGTTTTTAACGGCTTTAGCGATTTCTCCCAGGTTCAGGGTCAAGTCGACCACCTTTCCTTCGGGGCCGTATTGTACGATTTTCACCTTGCGGAAGATGGTTCCGCCGGACTGGGTAGCGGTTTCAAACCCACCGCCGAGCGAGACGCCGGCGCTGCTTTCGGTGGTTTTTTGCCACAGGTAAGCGGTTTTCTCGTTCTCATCCAGCCGGATAAAGGCGTCGTACCGAAATTTCTTTTTCCCAAGGCTCCAACCGGCGTTCACGAACTCGGTGTGAATTTCCAGATCGGAGGCTTTTTCCTGTGTGAAGGCGATGCCAAGCCGAGCGAATGCCTGCGAGATTTGGGCGAGAAGTTGTTGCCTGTCCATACGGAGAACTCCTTTCTGTCGGCCGCAAACGCGGCGTCGGGCCTGCGGGGTTTTATTTTATCGGTGGATTTTCTTTTGAAATTCCAGCTTGATCGCCTGAAAGTGCAGCGCTACGGTCAGCGTGATCAGCGCGAGGCTGACGCCGCCCACGACGATCAGCGGCCAGTCCAGCCGGCTCCAGCCGACCAGCCCGCAAAAAATCGCGATCAGCCCGCCGAGCGTCAGCTCAAACAGGGGCAGAAAATTCCGTTTCTCTTTCTTGAAAAACGCCAGAAAATAGGTTCCAGCAACGATAAGATCGGAAAACAGCACGATGGGTACGACGAATCCGCTCCAGTTACCGCCGAAAACCCCTTCCAGCAGGAATAGATACAGGCATACGGTAATCCCCACGTCTGAAATTTTCTTGATGGCGGTGTTTTCCACAAGCGGCTTGTAAAAAACGGCGACCCACAGCAACACCAGCCCGCCGATAACGGCCAGCGACCAGAGCGTGCCGCCGGTTAGAAAATTGATCAGCGCGCACAGATATCCCAGCCATACAAACAGCAGCCTCAGCAGTTCCAGCCGGTTGCTGCGCCAAAAGCTGAGAGGAGTCTGAACGGGGTAGATGATGTGAACCTGCATCTGCCGGGCAGCCATAGGCAAGCTCCTTTCCCAAACCGGCAACGCTTCGTCGCCGGGATGCGGCACCGTCAGGCGGTGCCCTCCACATACGGCTCAAGCCCTATGCTTGCCAGCTGATCGAAAAGCGCGTTTTCAAACTCCGGGAATGCTGTCATCTTGATGATGGTCAGCACCGCGCGGTCGTCATAGCTGCATAACGAGCAGACTGCGCGGTTCTTCACGGAAGGGCCGAGTACGAAATCGAACTTCTCCACATAATCGCCGAATTCTTCGGGCAGCGTGATTACGCCAAGGTTTGAAAACGTTGTGGTGAATACGTTGTCGCTCAAATGTCCGTAAATCAGGTAAGCGATTGGCCGCTTGACAATCAGCGGCACAAACCGAAGCAGCCGCACCAGCTTGCGGGACAGGGTAATGGTGCGCACAAGGCTTTCCCGATCGGCGTTCTGCCGAATCTGTTCGGAAAGCTTCGGTAAAATCTCCTCCAGCGTGGTGATTTCCGAAGGGTGCAGGCGGATGGAGCAGAACATGCTGAAGTTCCGAAGCGTTTTCGTATCGAAAAACTTGCGCAGGTTCACAGGCAGCTGCACCTGTATTTTTCGTCCGCCGCCGTGGCGCTCGGCGGCTGTTTTCATGGCAAGCATCATGCAGCCGAGCAGCAGCGCGGTAACGGACGCGCTTTTCGCCGCGGCGACGCGTTTCAGCTCCGAGACCGGCAGGTTGAAGTGCAGCACACGGGCCGGCTGCGCGAGGGCCCGCATACCCCGCAGCTGTACGGCTCTTTTATCGGCAAACCCCTTCAGGGAGGGGCTTTCCTCGACCTGCGCAAAGTGATCCGCCCACTCGCCGGGGTCCGGGGTTTCGTCAATGGGGAAAATGCCCGGCGCCGGAGGCGCGTCAACACCCAGCAGGTGCAGATATTCGGTTAAAAGCGTCCGCAAAAATACCATCGCGCCGGAGCCGTCCGTCAATACGTGAAAAAACTCCACGCTGACACGGTTGTGAAACCAGACGACACGGAAAGTTGGGGAACTGATGGCGTTCAGGCGGATAGGGGAACACGGCGGCTTGGTTTCGGGCCGGATCGCGAAACGGCGCATGGCGCTGTCGATATAATGCCAGAAAAAGCCGCATTTGATTGTCGTTGCGAAGTAGGGAAACCGGCGAATGGTATAGGTGAGCGCCATTTGCAAAATCTCCGGCTCGACGGCGCTTGTAAGGTAGAAGGACAGGCGGAACATCATCATCCGCTTCAGCCCCATGCTGAGCGGGTAAACCTTCGCCGCGACATCCAGCGGATACCACGCGGTGCGCTCCCGTAAATAGAAATCCCCAAGGTTTGCGGGGTCCAGCCGCTTCATGGCTTCGGCGAGCGGCAGACCGTGGTCGGCATACCAACGCAGCGCCCGTACATGATCGTCCATCAACGGCTCAATAAACCGGGGATGAAGGTCGATACGCGCGCGCACATCGTTAAGATAGGGGACGAGCAATGCTTGCTCGGCAGGGGTAAAAAGCGCCTGCGTTTTGCGCATCCACGGGCGAAGCGTAGCCATAGACGCCTCCTTTCGCCGCGCGGGCAAGGGAATGGGGGTAGCAACGTAAAGCGCCGTCTGGTTCGGCTGCCGGTCGCTTCCTCCCCGTAGTACCAAAATCACCGCAGCTCCCCGGCCCAGAAGCTGTACTCTGCCGGTTCCGTCGGGCTAAAACCGGATTAGCTTT
>JAQUXV010000060.1 GCA_028692205.1 Eubacteriales bacterium | reverse complement strand
CCTTCCTGAAAGAAGTCTTCGGCACCAACGGGATGTTTACCGTGGAAGATGTGGAAGGGCAAATCAAACGTACGCTGATTTCCGGCCTGAGCGATGCGATTGCGGAGAGCAAAATCCCCGCGCTGGATCTGGCTGCGAATTATCAGGAGCTGAGCCAGTATGCGCTTCGGGCGCTGAGTCCCAAAGTGGAAACCATCGGCCTGAAACTGACGGATTTTGTGATTGAGAACATCAGCCTCCCCGAAGAAGTGGAAAAGAGCATCGACAAGCGCACCTCTATGGGCGTGATGGGCGACCTGACCAAGTATACGCAGTTTCAGGCTGCCGAGGCGATGCGCGAGGCGGCCAACAACCCCAACGGCGGTATGGCCGGTATGGGCGTTGGCATGGGCGCGGGCGTGGCTATGGGGCAGATGTTTGCAAACAGCGTCAACGCTGCGCAGCAGGCGGCGCCGCAAGCGGCGACAACCCCCTGCGTAGCCTGTGGGAGGCCGATTCCCGTGGGAAGCAAGTTTTGCCCGGAGTGCGGCGCGCAGCAAAGCGTACCGAACCAGTGCCCCAAGTGCGGCGCAACGCTGCAGCCCGGCACCCGGTTCTGCCCCGAGTGCGGCCAAAAAATCGGCTGACAGGGCAGCGACATTTTGAGAAAGCGCTAAAGCTACTTTAATAATCGCATTCTTTCGCGATATTCGTAAAGCGATTTGAATGCCGGTTATCCCGAATAAAGAAACGGCCGTCTGGTTTGCCAGACGGCCGTTTCTTTATTCGGGACAGGTATGCGCTATATCCGGATTTGCACATGGCAACGAGCCAAGCCAGGTTCGGCAATCCCGGCGGCGTGAAAACCGCATCACCGTCACGCCGCTGCGCTCCGCTTCGGCGAGCGCTTGCAGCAGCAGGGGGCGCTTGTCCCTGCGAAAGGTCCAAACCCATTGTAAAAATGGCCAATCCACATGCTCGGGACAGCCCTCCGCCATATCGGGGCGCGTATGGCCACGGTTTGTAAGCACTCGCTTTGTAATGCCCCGCAGACAAACGGATCGGGAATAATCCAGATGGATCACGGTATCGCAATAAGCAAGCCGTTTGGTAAGCGTACGGTCATAATTGCCGTCGATCACCCAAATGGGTTCGGACAGCGCCGCCGAAAGCCGCTCGTCAAACACCTCTTGGCTTACGTTTATCCACCCGCTTTGCCAAAAAAGACGATCCAGATGGACAACCGGCAAACCAAGACGCTCGCCAACCGTACGTGCGAGCGTCGACTTGCCGCTGCCGCTGCAGCCGACAATCAGGATTCGTTCCATGCAAGGCTATCCTTTCTGAATGGAAATTGCATCTTTTGGCATGCAAAATGAAAAAGGCGCGGTTTATTTAGTCAGGGTTTAGGTTCCGATTTAGTGGCAGCAGGCTCGCCCGGCGCGACCTGTGCGGATTTTGCGGAACGGCTGGGCTCCGTAGCGGAGGGTTTTGCAAGCAAAACATTGCATAGCAGCTGGTAGGCCGCGCCCTGCACCGCGCAGCTCATGGGGGAGGGGAAAGGCATTGCCCGGCTCATTGCACCGAAAACGGCTTTTTCCGTTTCGCAGAACGCTTCATAGTGTGCTTGCAGGGTCACGCCTTCGGGAGGCCGCATTAACAACTTCAGCCCATCGGTAGAGGAAGCCTGCTTCAATACGCAAATCATCATCAGTTGTGCCAGTTGCCCCCGACCGTATTTTTTACCGTCGGGGCGATCCACCAGCCCGAATTTAACATAGTTGTTTACCATGGCGGGGGTAAACACCCGGTCGTTTTCCATAAAGAGCCCTCTGCACTGGCGCTCTACAAAGGTAACGACCTGATCCATATAAAGCCCAAAATCCGGGATCATCTCCCACGGCACGGGAGAAAAGTTCTCCAGCCGGGCGGCAAATGCCGCTTGACGTTCCTGCATAACGTACCTCCCAAAACCGATCGAATGGTGATGATGTTCTACATGGCTAACACCCCGTGTGGGCGGCAAAACAAACACAGCTAACGGAGAAAGGAAGCCGGACAGCGACGGAAGAAGCGCGATGGCGGTTGATCGCAGCATCCGCAACAAGAGATGGCTGGCGGCTGCCTGATCAACTATTATTCTGTCAAGCCGAACATAGTATAGCATATCATATTGGAATCCACAAGAATTTTACATATAAATGCTTGACATTGTAATAGATATGCGTATACTAGTAATAAATACTAGATAACAAAGGAGCGATGTAGCGTGTCGTATTCCGAAATTCATATTTGGGGAGATTCGCTTGCCAGAGGAATCGTTTTTAACGAGCAGAAGGGCCGTTACGCAATATCCCGGGAACGCTGCTGCGACCGACTGGCGAAATCGCTGCAATGTAAAGTGGCAAACCACTCCAATATGGGCGCTACGGTACAGGACGGATTGAAGTTGTTCATGCAGTTTCAGCCCGTGCCCGGCGCGTTATGCGCTGTGGAATTTGGCGGGAACGATTGTGACCTGGACTGGAAATATGTTTCCGAACACCCGGAGGAGAGCATACAGCCCAATGTGGATCTGGACGCATTTCAAACGACGTTGCTTGAATTTGTGCAGGAAATTCGGAAGCGGGATATGGTACCGCTGCTGGTTACGCCGCTGCCGCTACACGCGCAGCGTTACTTCAACTGGGTTACGCGCGAATTGAACGCCGACAATGTGCTGACCGCGTTGGGGGATGTAAACCATATTTACCGTTGGCAGGAGCGCTACGCCATTGCGGTGCGGAACGTTGCGCGGCTCAGCCGCTGCAAGCTGCTGGATTTGCGGGATGTGTTTCTCGCCAGCCCGAATTATGAGCAAATGATGTGCATCGACGGCATTCACCCGAACGACGACGGGCACCGTATGATCGCCGATGCCGCACTGGAGGTGGCAAGCCGAATGTACGCGGCGGAGGAGCGGCTTGCGGACACGGAAGCAAAAAACGCGCATCTATCGGCGATCCCGACTGCGGCGCAGGTATGCTGATCCCGAAGGGAAATAGAGGAAACGCGTATCGTTGCGCTGCTTCGTAACGAAAAATGCGAGGCGAAGGCGGCTACCCAATATGCCATTTTTAAAGCAGCTTAGGGCAGCTCCGCCGCAGTAACAGTATCCGGGTTTCATCGTGCTTGCGCTAACAGGAGCGACAGGCCGCCGATATGTTTGGCGGCCTGTCGTTTAGGTATTCAAAGAGAGTTCAATGTGCCGAATTTAAGCAGATTCGGGCAAGATGGCTGCGGTAACAATAACCGGGTTTCATCGCGCTTCCGTTAACAGAAATAAAATGCCGCCGATATGTTTGGCGGCCTGTCGTTTAGGTATTCAAAGAGGGTTCAATGTGCCGTATTAAAGCGGGTTCAGACAAGCTGGCTGTGGTAATAATAACTTGTTTTCATCGCGCTTCCGTTAACAAAAATGACAGGCCACCGTTAAGATCGGCGGCCTGTCGTTTTTACATATCAAAGCAAACAACAGGTTCCTGACAAGAGAAAACCGGCTTATTTCGCTTATGCGCGGTGATCATCCGGCGATACGGGAAACAATCGGCAACCCTTCGATTCGACTTGCGTTGTTGGCGTAAACCAATACGGCATGTTCCAATCCCGGTTGTTCACGCGTCGTTTCTTTCCAGACAGAGCACGTTCTCAACGCCGCCGGCGTAGCAGAACAGATCCACCGGTTGGCAGCCCGTAAAGCGGTAACCGCCCGCCAGAAGCAGCGCCGCGTCCCGCGCCTGGGTGGGAACATGACAGCTTACATAAACAACCCGTTTGGGTTTCGCTTGCAGAATGGCGTCAATGACGGCTGGTTCCACACCCTTGCGGGGCGGATCCAGCACGACGACGTCCAGCTTCAGGCCCTGCGAAACCAACACAGGCAGCTTTTCCTCCACCGGGGCCACGTGGAACGTGGCGTTCCCAATGCCGTTGCGCTCGGCATTTCGTCGGGCGCTTTCCACAGCTTGCGGCACAATTTCCAGCCCGATTACCTGCTTGCAGCGCCGCGCCATGCAAAGTGAAATCGTTCCCGCGCCTGCATAGGCATCCACAACCGTATCATCGGGGCTGAGAGCGGCAAAAGCAAGCGCGCTCGCATACAGCCGCTCCGTTTGCGCGGGGTTTACCTGAAAAAAGGAGAGCGGTGAAATTTCAAACGTAAGGCCCAGCAGCGTTTCCGTAATGAAGTCCGCGCCAAAAAGCTTCCGGCTGGTTTTGCCCAGAATGACATTGTTATGCATCCGGTTTACGCTGATATGCAGACCGCAGAAGCCTTTCACCTTCCCTTGCAGGGCGCGGAGTAAACCGTCGGTGTCCGGCAGTTTCTCTTC
Source organism: Eubacteriales bacterium (assembly GCA_028692205.1). The sequence continues at coordinate 6,636 of JAQUXV010000060.1, read as the reverse complement.
GGTGGCGACGATCAGCACGAGCACATCCCCGTTCCGGGAGACGCGCGCCACCACATGGCGGATCAGCCCCCGATGAGTAAGCTCGTCATAGGGTGTCGCGCCACAGTCGGCCATCCAAGCCTTTACGACGGCAACAACGCCGCTCACACCGCCCATAGCGACGGGGCAGTCCTCTATGGGGACGATGGCATGGCTCCTGCGCCTGTAAAACCCCAGCGTGGGAATGCCGTTCACGCTGCCGACGGGCAGGCTGGTCTTGTTGCGGCAATGGGTCGGCTCTTCCGCGCCGAGCACGGGGGGCACGTCCTCTTCGGTAATGGACAATTTGCCGATTCGCGAAAGACAATCAAATACCTGCGCTCGCTTGGCGGCAAGGGTTGTTAAATAGGCCATGTGCTGTCCGCTGCATCCACCGCACAGCGCGTATACGGGGCAAAACGGTTCGCGGCGGTCAGGGGAAGCCGTAACAAATTTTTCAAGGCGGGCGTACGCGTAGGTCGGCTGCACTTTGGTTACCTTTGCCTCAAAGGTTTCGCCGGGCAGCGCGTCCGGCACGAAAACCGTCTGGCCGTTGTACCGGCATACCCCTTCCAGCTCCGCGCCGAGGCGTTCGCAGGTCAGCGTAACAAGTTGATTTTTAGCGAGCATCCGCTGCCTCCGTCGGCGCATCACCGTTGCGCATAAGCCACAGATCACAAAGCGCCAGAGCCAATGCGCCTTCCACCACCGGAAGAGCGCGAACGACAATGCAGGGGTCGTGGCGGCCTGTAACGGTAAGTTCCGTCTCCTTCATGGCGGATAGGCTGACCGTTTGCTGCGGCTTCCCGATGGACGGCGTGGGCCGGAAGGCGACGCGTGCCACAACGGGCATACCGTCGGTAAGCCCTCCGAGCAACCCGCCCGCATCGTTCTTGGCGGTCGCGACGCGACCGTTTTGCACTGTGTAAGGGTCGTTGTATTCGCTGCCGCGCATCTCCGCAGCGGCAAAACCCGCGCCGAAATCCACGCCTTTTGCCGCCGGGATGGAAAAGAAGTGACCGGCGGCCACGGCCTCCACCCCGTCGAAGAACGGCGCGCCCAATCCAACGGGCAAACCCGACGCCACAACTTCCACAACGCCGCCCACGGAATCCAGCTCCGCTTTTGCGGCAAGGATGGCGGCGCGCATCCGCTCGCCGGCTTCCGGCGAAAGGGTCGGCACCGCGTTGCCGCGGCAAGCGGCCAACGCCGCCATATCCGGCGCAAGGGGATTTACCGGCGTATCGGCGATCCCGCCGATGCGCAGCACATGCGCCGCAACGGCGACGCCCTGCCGATTCAGGTATTGCAGCGCCAGCCCGCCCGCGAAGGCGTAGGCAAGCGTAAGCCTGCCGCTGTGATGGCCGCTGCCGTTCAGGTCGTCAAACCCCGCGCTTTTTACGATGGCGGGGTAATCGGCATGGCCGGGGCGGGGACGATCCGGCAGAAAACCGTAATCCGAGGAATGGGTATCCGCGTTTTCAAAAATTGCGGTAATCGGCTGGCCGGTGGTTACGCCGTCCTTGAGCCCCGAAAGGATGCGCGGCACATCCGCTTCCCTGCGGCCCGTGGCCAACTCGCCGCCCTTGGCTGCCCGGCGCTGTAAAAAGGCCTCCAGCGCGGGAAAATCCACGCGGAAGCCCGCGGGCAAACCATCCAGCGTAGCGCCGACCGCCGCGCCGTGGGATTCGCCGAAAATCTGTACGGTCAACGCGTGACCAATGCGTCCGCTCATGTCATTTTTCCTCCCAAAGCCTGATAGGTTGCTAAAAACCCGGGCCAGGACTTGTTAATTGCCTCGATGCCGTGTACGGTGACGGGGGATTCGCAAAGCAGCGCGGCGACAGCCAGCAGCATTACCATGCGGTGATCCCCGTGCGCATCCGCGGTAAAGCCGCCGGTCAGCGCTGCAGGGCCCCAAACGCGCAGAATATCGCCTTCGTCCAGCACCTCAACGCGCGCGCCAAGCCGGGTCAGCATTTCCTCGGTGGCCGCCAGCCGGTCGCATTCCTTCACACGCAGCCGACGCACGCCTTTCAGTGTGGATACGCCCGTCGCCTGCGTGCAGGTGAGCGCCAGAATCGGCGCAAGGTCGGGGATATCCTCACAGTTGATATTCAGCGGCATAAGCCCGGCCCGCGAGGGGCAGCAGGCGATCAGGCCTTCCGGCAGCGCACGGATGCGCAAACCCATCTGCCTTAATACCGCCACGATTTGCGAATCTCCCTGAAGCGTAGCTTCTCCGGCCTTCGGTGCGCGCATCCCGGAAAGGATAATTCCGGCGCCCATCGCGTCCGCACACAGGAACACCGCCGCCTGGGACCAGTCGGGGGTTACGTCCACATCACCCGGGGCAGGCGCAGCTGCGGGCGAAAGTGAAAACAAACCGCCGTCGCCCTCCTGATAGGGAAGGCCGAAGCGGGTCATCTGCGAAAGCGTCATATCCAGATACGGGCGGCTGACGATGGGGGGGATCACCCGCAGCGTTGCCGGGGCGGGAACCCCTTCCGGCGTAACGGCATGCGCGAGGGCAATCAGCAGTCCGGACGCGAACTGGCTGGAGAGCGAACCTTCAATTTCGTATTCTCCCGCGGGCATGAAGCCGCTCAGCATTACCGTGGCGCGGCGGCCTTCGGCGGCGGGCGTGCGAACCATCGTCGCGTTCAGCTTTTTCACCAACGGTTCAAAAGCCGATAAGGGGCGCGCGAAAAGCGCGTTCTCCATGGTGAAACACACCGCCTGCCCCCGCAGTAAAAATGCGGGAATCAGCATACGGAGCGCCGCGGCGCAGGCGTGAACCTCGCAGGAAACCGGCTCGGCGGAAACGGGGGTGCCGGTTGCGGGAACAACGGAAAGAATTTCGCCGTCCTGCGTAACGGCCGCGCCCAGCGCGGTAACGCCGTTGATCATGGCTTGTGTATCATCGCAAAGCGGAGGGGTAAACCCGTGCAGACGGCAGGGTTCGTTCCCCAAAGCGGCCAGCAGCAGCGCCCGATGCGCCTCGCTTTTCGCGGGCGGTATCGCGGCTACGCCCTGCAATCGCGCCGAGTGGAAGGTGCCGGTCGCCATATATTAACCTCCTGACGGTTGACAAGGTTTTTGCGTATTTGTAAAAAAACCGCACATGTCTGTAATAGTATACCATAGTTGTTTTCGAAAAAAAACGGTCTTGCCGGAAGGTTAGACCAACGCTTATGAAGATATTGCGACAATAATCTTACATTTTCCATACATTTTCGGCAGACGAAAAAACCCCGCTGTGCGGATCATTTTGGGAGCAATTACGAACTAAAAACCATACTCCGATAAACGCCGATCCGCCGTCGCGGAACGGCGTGCCTGCTTTCCGCCGTCGGTGCAACCCCCAGGAACAGCGTTAAAAAACGCAAGCTTGTCCGGCGGATTACCGGTTTGCCATGCCGCCTGCGGAAAAAACGGTGCGCCAAACCCCTCCGTTACAGCTTACCTGTTGCGGTTCTCTAATCGCTGCATATTTTTAATACTCGGTAAAGCGCGGCTTTTTGCGTTCGCTTTCCGGCGCAATGTAGCTGATCTCCATGCGGTCGAAATCTACCGGTTCCAAAAAATGTTCCTGTGAAAAATGCGTTAGCCGGAAAGCTTTCCAGTCCGCCTGATGGCGTGGAAGCCACACCGGCATACCAAGATCCAGCTCGTGCATAGCCTCCCGCAGTGCGGGAAGAGGATCGGCGGCTGAACAGGGCACGGTCAGGTCGCGCGCGGCCTTGTGCCCGCGAATCAGCCGCACCCACAGGCGGCCGCCGGTTACGGCGTCGCTCATGCTTCAGGCACCTCGTAATCGGCGCTGGCGGAGCGCTCCATAACGGCGTGCATATGTTTTTTAATCGGCATGTGCACCGGATGCGTTTGATAAACTTCCAGCGCTTCACGGGATTCGAAAGTCTCGCACAAACAAAGGTCGCAGCTGCGCTGGCTGCCGGCAAAATCGGCGCCCGCGTCCAGCGAAAGCATGCCGGGCACCCGGCCTTTCATGGTGTTAATCAGGTCCACCGCTTCCTGTATGGTAGCTTCGTCCTTCTGCTTGAGCCAAAACATGACGATATGACGAATCATAATTCACAGACCTCCCCAAAATTCACGGATTCACAACGCGATTATTATACACGCTCCCGCAGCGGTTGTCGATAACGTGAAGGCAGGAACGCCATAAACGCGCGAGGAGAAATCCGCAAGGGAGGGCATGGATTTCTTGTTTTTTCCGTAAGGAATTGGTATACTGGTTTTATTCTGAAGATGAATCGGCTCCGCTCTTGCGGATGACCGTTAAGGAGAGCCACATGTCCGACCAGATCCGAATCCGCATGTTTGGAGGCTTCAGCCTTTTCGTTAACAACGAATGCTTCGATCAGGCAATTGTGAAATCCAAAAAAGGGATGACGCTGCTGCAATACCTGATTCTGAAACAGAATGTGCTTGTGCCCAACCCTGTCCTTATCGAAGTGCTATGGCCAAACGAGGAAAGCACTAACCCCGAAAACGCGCTGAAAACGTTGATCAGCCGTTTTCGCGCCATCCTCAACACCTGCAGCCCGGGGCTGGGCAGCTGCATCGCCGCGAGCCGCGGCGGCTACCGCTTCCAGCTGCTGCCAAGGATGACGGTGGATTTGTTTGAGTTTGAGGATCTGGCGCACAGGCTGGAAGGGCAGACCGAACTTACCAAACTAACAAACGATTACTTTCAGCAGGTGCTGACGTTGTATACCGGCGACCTGCTGGCTGGAAACGACCAGAATGATTGGGTTATCAACCGTGGCGTAGCCCTGCACAGCCAGTATATCAAAATCGTTTATCTGTATCTGGTTCTGCTGAAAAAGGCGGAACGGTACGAGGATATTATCCAGTGCTGCCGCGTTGCTCTGGAGACTGATCCGTTTGACGAGCGCATTCACCTTGAACTGATGCAGGCGCTGGTGAAAACCAGCCGCAATAACGAAGCTTTGATGCAGTACAAGCATGTTACCAACATGCATTTCCGCTATCTGGGCGTAAAACCGCCGGAAGGCATACAGGAGTTCTATCGGCAGATTATCAAAGCCGGGGATACCTTGGACATGAACATCGACGCTATCCGCGAGGAACTGCGGGAGTATGGCGACGTCCACGGCGCGTTCGAGTGTGAGTATGCGGTGTTTCGTGAAATATACAATATGCAGATGCGTAACCTTGAACGGCTGGGTTCCAGCATGTATATCGCCATGATTATGATTACCAGCATCGACGGCGATCCGGTTAGCCCGCTGAAATTGGACGAGGTGATGAAGGGGCTGGGCGAGGTGCTGAGGGAGCACTTGCGTAAAGGCGACACCATCACCCGTTTTACACCCTCGCAGTATGCGCTGCTGCTGCCCACTGTGAACATGGATAGCGGCCACATGGTGCTGGAACGGATCAAACGGTTCTTCTATCAGCGTTTTCCCAACTCCAGCGTGATGTTCAGCTACCGCATCGGGCCGCTGGGTTCCGGCATCCGCATAACCAAAAAGAAGCCGGGAAGTTTGCAGGTTAAAGGCGTCGATCTGCACGAAGAAAGCGAATAACAGCATTTTACGGCTCAGCAAAAAAAGTACGGAAAATTTTCACGGGGGTGTTTCACTTGTTCCAAAGCGGGGTAAAATATTATTGGTTCCAAACGAAAGGAGGAAATCACACATGGCAGTGATTAAACTTACGAAGGCGAATTTTGAAACTGAAGCGCTTAAAAGCACGAAACCCGTGCTGGTGGATTTTTATGCGGACTGGTGCGGCCCCTGCAAAATGGTGAGCCCGCTGGTGGACGAACTGGCGGAGGAGAGCGATTCATACAAGGTCGGTAAGATCAATGTGGACGAATCTCCGGAGCTTGCCGCCAAATATGGCGTCATGAGCATTCCCACCCTGATCGTGTTCAAGGATGGCAAAGTTGCTCAGCAGGCCATTGGCGCTCGCGGCAAAGACGCGATCCGCCGGATGCTCGCGTAACGCAGACACCGGTAGCGGGTAACCGCTGAAAAAGAATACAACCGGGCCGACCGCAATATTTGTGCGGTCGGCTCGGTTTGTGTGGTGAAAGCGGGTTGCCTGCGCCGGCAAAGCGCTAAAACCACGGGTGGACAGGTAATTTTAGCTTGGATTGAATTAACACCCAATAAAACACAGTTGGCTTCGGCGCTCAGGTTTGCTATAATGAGTCGATATTCGAACCGGGAGGAACTTGGATGAAATCGATGATCGCAAATGCGGAACTGGCTCCGCAGGGAGAAGAAAAAATCGAATGGGTCAGGCGGCATATGCCCGTGCTGGACGGTATTGCGGCGGAATTTGAGCGCGATCAGCCTTTTCGCGGGCTGAAAGCGGTTGTATGCGTGCATTTGGAAGCGAAAACCGCTTACCTTGCGGATGTGCTACGCCGGGGCGGCGCGGAGGTGTACTGCACAGGCAGCAACCCCCTGAGCACGCAGGACGACGTTTGCGCCGCGCTGGCGCAAAGGGGCGTCACGGTGCTGGCAACGCACGCCTGCACGCCGGAAGAGTATCACCGGTATGAATGCCTTGCGCTTTCCGTGTGCCCGCACATGGTCATTGACGACGGGGGCGATATGG